>JAAYOK010000204.1 GCA_012520355.1 Bacillota bacterium
GATGCGCCATTAAGTTTGCTGCTCCAGGATTTTTGGCGGTTACCTGCATATTTCAGTCACCTTCCATAATGTGGATGAAGCTGAATTCGCGATTTCCTAGCCAGGTCCTGCTAAGCCGAAACTATTTCTTTCTAAGCATCAAGGGTGCGGAAAGTGAGAGATAAGGTCATGGTTGGAGACCGCAAATTTGACATTATCGGTGCCAAAGCCAATGGCCTCGATGTGATCGGCGTCACCTACGGCTACGGGGAAAGAGAGGAACTAGAGGTCCTGGCGCCAACGACCATTGTTTCGTCCGTGGAAGAACTGCGTAGACTCCTGCTTGGCTAGCCGGTCACCCCTTAATCGCGACAAGCAAAGTAAACGACCCTCACTCCGCCGTAAGGGTCGCAAAACACACCTTCATTTCCTTAATTCTTCACAAAATATACCATGCCCCAAAGATCAAGGCGGGGAAGTTCCACCTCGAACATATGGCCATTCGTGCTCTTAACTCGTTTTGCTTCTAATTCTTGGAGCTGCCCGTTATTACAGCTGGGGCTAGCATAATGGACACCAGCGACACCCTCTGGAATAAGTGCCCGCACTCGGATCTTCTCCACAGGTTGGGGCGTTGCTTTCTTGCCTGCATTCCAGCAGCCATCCTCAACTCCCAAAAGATTGATGAGGTTGATTACCACATGGTCGCTGTTTTCCTTGACGATGGTCCAGACCGTATCTAGATCACCATGGGGAGAGAAGACTACTCCATCTGCAGCGAACTCAAACTCATTGTCACGACCGATCTCCTTGCTGTAACCACCTGTATGGGTCAGGCTGAGATCCACCAAATCGGCGGAGAAAAGGAGTTCTCTATAACGGACGATAAAATCGTAATACCCCCGTACTTCTTGAACAAAGACATCGGACATCCCCCCATTATTAGGATAATACCCCTCCGTCAGAACCCTCTTGTTCTCCCCAAAGAGTAAGTGATACGCTCCACTAGCAAAGATTACTGCCATGGTCAGGAGAGCCCCCACTTCCGCCTCCCGTTGACTAAACTCACTTTTCGCCTGAAAAGCTGCTAGATAGGCAGCGAGAATCACCTGTTTAGGAGTCTCATTATGGCTCCCATGATGTCTGGCCTGATCGATGAGTAACTTTAGATCCCGGTATTCGGTGATGGGAGACCAGACCTCAATGTAGATTACATCCTGCTTGGCATTTGCGGTAGCATAGGTTGGAAAGTTGCTCACATTGTTGAAAATCAAAGCCACATCGTCCCGTTCTTGCGCAACGGCCTCCCTAACCTCGCTAATAAATGGAGTGAAACAACACGCCAAGTCCACTACTTCACCCTTACTATTAAGGGCCTTCTTCGGGAATCCATACTGGTCCAGATGGATTCCATCAAAACCAAAACGGATCACCTTTCTAAACTCCTCAATGATATGAGAGTTCCAAGGAGAACCCGGCGAGATATCCATGATATGGAAGATCTCGGCCAAGGAATAGACGGTACCATCGTTTTGATACAAACCCCAGTCGCGATGTTCCTCAAAAAAGTCCCCTAGGGATGCGTAAATCGCCCCATAGCCGATGGTCTGCATACCATGCTCATGTGCCTTCTTGATCTTCTCCTGAATCACAGCCTGAGACATAGTCCGCCCCAAGGGATCTGTGTAGATAGGTTCCTCAGAAACCAACTTGTCATGACGGTACATCCAATCGTAAAATTGTACCAAGTTAATATGCATCTTGTTGAGAAACTCAATATCCTCTACATCTCCCAGCTGCTCGGGCCCGAAGTCACACAAGAACCCATAGCGCGGCGCTTCGCCAAAGTGGTGAGCCACATCGAAGGCAGTAGACATGTGATCAAGGATTTCACCCTGGAATGTAGACAGCTTTGCCACCAAACCGTAACCAGCCGATTTCTCAAAAGAGGTGGCCAGATGGAGAGTGTGATACCTTCCTTCTTCTAGTGGGAATGTCTCTTTAGCCAACTCCAGATGGAGATGAGTTAGAACTACCTCCACTAGGTACCCCGCTGCAGACTCATTAGTCTCCAGCTGAAAGCAAAGCGCTTCACCTGGGCCAAACTGGGCTTTTAGTGGGTAGAGGTCAAGAATCTTGAGCATCGACTATCCCTCTCCTCTCCTGATCTCTTCATCTAGTACAAGGTACATTCCATGGGACCAAAGCAAGGGACAGGCTACCTCGCCCCATCGCTTTACCCAGGGCTGGATGTAGTCTGGATCATTGACGTGATTAGGCACTTGTTCCGGAAGTTCATCATTGGCGTTCCTCTGTCTTTCAATCCAGGTCCTAATAGCTTTAGCATCTTCATAACGACCAACCTGCGTATAATACCAGCCAAGCCAAGCCGAAAGCAAAAGCCAAAGTCCGCCGCCGTAATAGGTGTCTTGGGCATAGCGATGGACCCCTCCTCCATCAAACAGCAAGGTCCGTTCGATTTCTTCTACCGTCTTGACCATGATCGGATCCTCAGCTTCAAAAACCCCAAAGGGGAGGCTGAGCCAGAGTAAGTTAGAATCAACGGAGGCTAGGTCACGGAATTTGTGAACTCGTCCCTCAAAGACAAAGGCATCGATAATATACTGCCTGATTTGGGCTGCGGTTTGACCTAATTCAGGTCGGCCAAGGAGCCTTTCCATTGCCTTAAGACCCCCGTACAAGCAAGCAAGGGTGGATGGGTGTTTCTTATCCCCAAACTCCTCCCAACAATCATAGTTGTCCCATTGCCAGAACTCTTGGATGTACTCTAAAGTGAGCTCAATGCTCCCGGCCAGATCCTGAAGGAGTTGACGATTACAAGTTAGCTCAATGTGGGTAGCTAGGCCCCAGAGCCAGGTTCCATAGCCATCGAGCTGGAAATTAGGCCAATCTTCTTGTCCCTCCCTTCCCTCCAACGTATAACGGGTATGCAAGAGTTCCTTGGGCCCCACAGACTTACCCATCCGATGTTGGTCCAAAGCACGGCGAGCCTTTTCTTCGTGGTTTAAGAGAGTTTCATGTACCCAGCGGTAAAATGCGAGCGAAGATTCGTGCTCACCCACCCGATCCATCCCATAGGCAATAAAAGAACCATCTCTTAACCAGGAATAATGGTATGTGGGGAAGTTCGGGCTGGCCACATAGGCACCTGACTGGTGTTGATACTTCTTGATCATCTCAATGCTTTTTCGACGTAAGTTCATAGTATATTTCTCCTTATCCTTTAATCGCGCCTGAAGTCAAACCTTGAATAAAGTGGCGTTGTAGTAAAACAAAGGCAATGAGTACGGGAGCAATGGCAAACATGGAGGCTGCAAAGACTAAACCCCACTGCGTTTGATGTGCCCCATGGAACGAATGAATGGCTACAGGTAAAGTCAGCCTACTCTGCTGGTTGATCGCGGTTAGAGCCCAGACAAACTCATCCCAGCCAAAGAGAAAGGTAAATACGGTCACAGTAGCCAGGGAAGGTTTGGAGAGGGGTAACACAATGCGGAAGAAGATGGTAAAGAAACCTCCTCCATCCATTCTTGTGGCATCTTCTAGTTCCCGAGGGAGACTTTCAAAGAAACCCCGGAGTAAGAATGTACTCACTGCAACATTCATGGCTACATAGACAAAGACAAGACCAGGAAGGCTATTGAGTAATCTTAGGTTTTTGGCCAAGATAAATTGCGGAATTATCAGCATCATGCTAGGCACCATCAATGAGGAGAGGATCAAGTAATAGAGTATATTCTTGCCCCAAAAGCGGAACCGAGCAAAGGCAAAGGCCAACATGGAAGCAACAATGAGTACAATCAGTGTCGTGACTAAGGAAACGACAAAACTATTGGTGAAGTAGAGTTCGAAATTGTTCCAGGTCCAAGCTTGGATATAATTACTGAGTGTCGGGTTTTCAGGGATGAAGCGAGGCGGTAACTCAAAGACATAGGAGTGTTCCTTAAAGGAGGTAGAAAGCATGAATAAAAAGGGAATCGTACTGAGCAAGGCTCCTCCTAGAAGTAGTAGATAAATCAGAGTCCGACTCCAAAAGGATTGTTTCTTCACATTCTCGCCCCCTCACATTTCCACTGGCTTTTGGAAAAGCCTTAATTGGATGACACTGATGACAAAAATGATGATACCCAAAATGTAGGATAGGGCTGCCCCATAGCCAAAGTTCAGCCGTTCAAATCCCTGGTAGTACATGTACGTCAAAAGTACTTCAGTACGGTGGAGCGGCCCGCCTCCAGTTACTAGAAAGACCGAGGTGAATACGTTAAACCCACCGATCACGAGCATAATGGCCACAAACCCCATGGTAGGCCGTAAGATGGGCAAAACCACTTGCCAAAAGTGCTGTCCAGAACTGGCACCATCGATCATGGAGGCTTCCCTAAGCTCCGTGGGAATTCCCTGTAGCCCCGCTAAGAAGATCACCATGGACCAACCCACTCCCTTCCAGATCCCTAGAAGCATAATGACGAAGAGGGCGGTTGAGGCGTTCCTGAACCAACTAACATAACTGGGAAAGATCTGAAGCAGGTCCACGAGAATATAGTTCACCAACCCGGCCTCCCCATTAAAGAGATAGCGAAAGAGTAAGGAGACCACTACCCAGGAGGAAATAACTGGAAGGTAGTAGATGGTACGAAAGACTTTCGTACCAGGCAAATTGAAGTTCAGGAACATGGCAACAAGCAAACCTAACGCCATTTGAGCCGGTACTGTCACTAGGGCGTAGAGTACCGTGTTCTTCATAGAAGTCCAAAAGACGGGATCGCTGAAGGCCTTCATGTAGTTGGCCAAACCCACAAACTGACTATTCTCGGGCCTGACAATATTCCAGTTATAAAAGCTCATCCGAAAGGCCTCGATCAGGGGGTAGGTGTTAAAGGCCAGAAAGAAAACTAGGGCTGGCACTAGAAATGCGATAACTTGTTTGGAACGGTAATATCCACCATCCATGCTCTCACTCCTTGGCTCGAAAGGTGGTAAGGGGCTAGGCCCCTTACCCTATTGTAGTAACACGTCGATTTCTTGGGCTGCTTCGTCTAGAGCTTCCTGGGCTGTTAGCTCCTTCATTAAAACCCTAGTTACTGCATTGCCCAAAACCCGGTCGATTTCTGGCCACTCAGGATGGGGTGTCCTGGCGCGTGCAGTCTTCATTTGTTCGAAGAAGATGCCATAAAACGGATGCTCTTGAATATAGGAACTTTCTTCTAAATGTTGAATTACAGGCATCTGGCCAACCTCTGCCATAGAGAGTTGGATCTCGTCTTGGAGCATAAAACGAATGAAGTCAAAAGCTGCCTCTTTGTTCTTGGATCCTTCAAAGACTACGATGTCCTGACCACCTACAACCGAAACAGAGCCACCATCACCTGAAGGTAGGAGGGCCATTTGTGCTTCGAAGTCGTCGTATTGATCCGCGAAGATGGAAACCATCCAGGGTCCATCAATGATCATTCCATAGCGTCCCTGGGCGTAACCATCGGCGGTGCTAAAGCCATCTCCGAGGATGGAGGGTCCTAGGCTTCCCCGCTCGAGCATTTCAACTAGAAGTTCAAGTAGCTCCACGTTACTCGGGCTATTGAGGTAACCGGTAGCCCGCGTAATCTCATCGTCGGTCAATTGACCTCCGTTGCTCCACATGAGGGGAAGTACATTCCATCCACCGGTACCGCCTTCGGCATAACCCCAGACTCCTTCCAGTTCTGCCAAGATTTCAGCATACTGGAGGAACTCCCCAAACGTAGCTGGTGGTCCCGATAGGTCCGCTGCACTGAAGAGTTCTTTGTTCCAGAACAAGACACGAGTATTGGTGTCAAGGGGCAACCCGTAGTATTCACCGGCCCAGAAGTTGGGTTCTAATGTCCCTGGAAACACCTTGTTTTTGTACACTTCGAAGTCTACCATTTCCTTGCTAAGTGGTACCAAGACTCCTAGATTGGCAAGTTGGGGTACCCACGCTAGATCCGCTCGGATGAGATCAGGTACCATGCCGCCGGCAATAGATACGATGATCTTCTGATAGAATTGATCATAGGGTACTGCCACGGCTTCTACAGTGACATTAGGATGCTTTGCTTCAAACAACGGGATGATGGTTTCCTCAAAGTGCCGTGTTTCAACAGGATTGTAGCCATGCCAATAGGTTAGTGTCACTTTCTGAGCACTGACGACTCCGATCTGCGCTAAAATAACCAAGACAACCAGAGCTATCATCAAAGAAAAACGCTTTTGTCCCATGTTATCCTCCTTTTTCCTATACCTCTTTTTTTAGACTGGATCTGTTAGTTTCCTTGCCACTCCTTTTCTTTCGCCTGCCTTTACCTACCTCCTTACGTAAACGTTTAACCTCCCAAAAAAATGCGTCTTCAACGAGTGATAGTTGCTACAGTATCCCGTTCAATGACTTCAAAGGGTACAACTTGATTTGCAATATTTCTTCCTGCTAGCAAGTCAAAGAGCATCTCGGAGGCGATTTTTCCCATGTCATATAGGGGTTGCGCGATAACCGAGAGTGGTGGTGTCACCATTTCGGCAATTTTGGTATTGTCAAATCCCAGGACGGAAAGTTCCGCCGGGACCTTAATTCCAAGTTCATACGCTCTAGATAAGACTCCCGCTGCTAGCTCATCGCTAGAGGCAAGGACAGCAGTAACTGCGGGAGAACACTGTAGAATCTGCTCCAGCATCCCGTAACCCATCTGATGACCAAAGTCTCGAGCATAAAAGATGCAGGAAGGATCTACCTCGATCCCATTGGCTGTAAGAGCCCTTTGGTAACCTTCTACTCTAGGTTGGCCAGCAATGGGATCTTCTTTTGGCCCGCTTAACATAGCAATTCGCCTGTGACCACGCTCGATTAAGTATTGTGTTCCCCCATAGGTCGCCTGTTGATCATCGACTTTGACATAAGGGACCTGGTGTTTATCGGACATGGTGGACACTAAGACAATGGGAACGTTCATGTCTCTGACAGCCTCGTAATAGGCGTCGGTTAGGATTTCGCTTGTGAAGATGATTCCATCCACACGCTTTTCACTTAACATCCTGAGGTACTCCATGGTACGAGATCCGTTGGAATCGGTATTACAGACGATAACACTATGCTCCAAGGAGTGGGCTACGTCTTCAATACCGTTCAGTACCTCAGAAGCAAACATGTTGGAAACATTGGGCAAGAGGACACCGATTGTATTTGTGCGTTTGCTGACAAGACCCCTGGCCACTGCATTTGGTTGGTAGTTCAGTTCCTCAATAACCTTCAGTACTCTATGCTTCGTCTCCTCCGAGTATCCACGGGAAATGTTGTTAATAATGCGGGATACCGTAGCAGTCGATACATTGGCGTACTTGGCCACGTCTTTGATTGTCCAGTTCACCTTAATACCTCCATCTCGGCAAACACACTCTAACAGGGTAAGCGTTTAACCTAAATTAAGCATACCCCCTGACCATGATTATGTCAAGGGGGTATTGCTTTGGTGTTAAAAAGAATCTCTGACCTTCGGAGACTTGGTTCCTTGCGTTTGATGTAACGGTCAACGACTACATTGTCATCTTTTGTCAATAGAGCGCTCGTCGATATTCAAATACTCAATGAGTGCAGCCAGGGGAAGTTTCGCGTAATTCACTCCCTGCTCCTCAGCCAGTTCCTTTAGCCACGCTGGAACTGTAAGATTCGTCTAAATATCCAACTCGTTCCGGATCATACTAGGGAACACCGATAGGTAACGATGCTCACAGGTGCAAGATCTGGATCCAATGACGGATTTTTGCTCGGTACCAAGGGGATTCTCCTCTCGTCACTATTTCAACCCTGCCTGTTTGAGGATGCTATTAAGTGTTCCAGGGGCGAGGTCGCCACGATGATCAGGGACGGTAACCTTGCCAGGTTTAAAAGGATGCTTTAACTTGGTAGTCATAGCGAACCTCCCGCTCATTATACGCGGTCTGACCCAAAAGCACGAGCCGAACTAGCTTGCTGTCTAGGATTAAAACTCGAGGAACAAAGGAAACCACGCCCATTTGCCAAATATTGTCTGGTAAGAAAACGATGGAGGGATGGAATGAAACAGGTTCTCTTGATCTTGTTGCTCATTTTCGCAAGCTTACTCTTAACCGGTTGTCTACCTGGTGATGGAAAGAACACAGAAGACAATCCTGCGGGATTCTTGTGGGGAATATGGCACGGCTGGATGGCCCCCATATCCTTAATCGTTGGACTCTTTAAGCCCGAGATCCGCATCTACGAAATAGCCAACACAGGGCGATGGTATGATTTTGGCTTCTATCTTGCAGTGGTGGGTGGGTTTGGCAGTATCTCTCTGGGGAGAAGGAAGAAAAGCCGTAGTTAAGCTGAACACCACATCTATCCAATAGCCCTGCGGTGTTTAATATAACGAGAGACGCTCCAGGTCACGCAACCCAGA
>JAAYOK010000205.1 GCA_012520355.1 Bacillota bacterium
ACAGGAGGCTTGTCCAAAAGAGAACAAGAAAAAACCTCAGACTACATAATCTGAGATTATTGGTAGCACCTATGCAATTTGAGAGAAAACCACTAAATCATGAGATATTAAAGTGATGCTTTGCACCAAGGAAATAGGCAGTGTTTGTTGAATCATTAGTAAATCGGATCCGTCCCGAATAGGATTGCTCGTGGAATCCTGTTTGAGGTTCTGACGCATTGTGCTCAAGGCGATGGGAGGTGATACTGTGGCTACTGGAGAGCAAATCAAGAGCTTAGTTAAAGCACACGTTGATCATAATGACGAAAGATTCAGAACGGTAGTATTGCAGATTGCCGCTCATGAAGCAAGAATTGGTCATGATAAGTTAGCTCGCGACCTCAAAAAACTGGTAAATAAGCATGTTGCAGGTCGTGGTAGTGTTGTCCAGTTAAACGCACAAAACCCCATGCTGGAGTTAAGTGTTCCCGTGCACAGTCTATCAGAGCTCATTGTGAATGAAGGCGTTTTTGCCAGAATCCATCGCATTCTCAGTGAGTATAGAAATAGAAACCGGCTCCATTCGTATGGCCTCGCCAATAGAAGGAAAATCCTGATTGAGGGTAGTCCGGGAACAGGTAAAACCTTTACAGCTTCTGTAATTGCAGCTGAACTATCATTACCCCTGTACACTGTCCAAATGGATAAACTAGTCACTAAATTTATGGGTGAAACAAGTGTTAAACTGCGCCAAGTGTTCGATAGTATAGAGTCGTTAACTGGTGTATATCTATTTGATGAATTTGATGCAATTGGCTCGGACAGAAGCCTGGACAATGAAGTTGGCGAAATGCGAAGAGTTCTTAACTCGTTTCTGCAATTTCTTGAACAAGATTCCTCTGAGAGTATAATCATTGCTGCAACAAACAACTCCAAAGTCTTAGATCAGGCGTTGTTCAGACGTTTTGATGATGTGCTACATTACTCCTTGCCTACGGAACAGGAGATTCAGCAGCTCTTCGAGCAAAGATTGAAGTCGTACGACAAGAGTTTTCTCATCTCGGCGAAGTTACTCAAGGCCGCTAGTGGTCTGAGTCATGCCGAAATTTCGCGTGTTTGCGAGGATGCGGTTAAGAGTTCGATCTTGAGTGGTCAATCCATTGACCAAAAGCAAGTCTTAGATTTGATCGCTGAACGATATGCCATTTATAGGAATGGAGGCTTAGCTGATGGCGGTAGATAAGAGGAATATCTTCCTCCCAGATACCGTTGAGACAGTCCCCTATAGCTCATCGCAAGGGGGAGGAAATTTCCGTTTGGTTGAGAGAGATGTTAGAACTCATGCAGAACTCATCAAGAGAAGATTGCTTCGCTCTTATGCGGAGGATAACGCGCAGAGGAGAGCTACGGCAATTCGTTACAGAGACGGTGTCTACCTCGAGTTCTCAGGAGCCCCAGACCATGATCTGGCCATAATGAGTCTGGAGAATAGGCGACTAGGCATACGCCTCCTAAATGTTCAAAGGGATGACAATGTGACGAAAGCCCTTGTCTACATTCCTGCTGGAAAAGAGTCGTATTTTTTGCGGAAAGTTGAAGCCTACGCTTCAGAGTTAACCCCGACCGGAAAACCCAAGAATAAAGACCTTGTTGAGAGCATAGAAGACGTAAGATTAGCCGTTTTACGTTCATTTTGGATAGGTAGCCCGGAGGACATGCCAACAGAAATATCTGTATGGTGTGAAGTATGGTTGCGATATGATCAGGACGAACAGCGGCCTCATTCCCGGGAACATGCCGAAGAGGACTTCTTAGAAGCTTGCCGTGAATATCAGATTCCAGTTAATGAACAAAGTATAGTCTTCCCAGAACGCATTGTGAAGCTTGCCCTCGCCAGTGAACAACAACTGAAGATGCTTACTAACAGTTGCCCCTATATTGCGGAGATACGACGAGCACAGGAGCCTGCCACTTCGTTTGTGGAACTCTTGAACACGGAGCAGAAAGAGTGGGTCGAAGATTTGCTAGGAAGAGCTCACTTTGAGGACAATGGAGTTGCAGTTTGCCTCTTGGATACGGGTCTAACATCCGCCCATCCTTTGCTGAGGGCAGCGATACAGAACGATGGGATCGGAGCAGTAAAGCCAGAATGGGGCAATGGTGATCATCATGGCCACGGAACTGAAATGGCGGGGGTCGCCTTATATTGGGATGTGAAGCATGCACTGGAGAGTACCGATGAAATCCATGTACGCCACAAGCTGGAGTCGCTTAAGATCCTACCTAGGCATGGAGATAACCCCTATGAGCTGTATGGAGCGATAACCCAGCAAGCAGCTTTTCTAGCTGAAATCGCAAATCCCGACATCAATAGGGTTTTTTGTATGGCAGTCACTTCAAACAAACACAATACAGGAGATGGGAGCCCCACATCTTGGTCGGCAGCAGTTGACAGCATAACTTCGGGTGCAGAGGAGGAAGATGTAAAGAGGCTTTTCATTGTCAGTGCTGGCAATGTACTTCCTAACGAACTGGCGGACACGGACTATCTTGATGCGAACGCATTACATAGTATAGAGAGTCCAGGTCAGGCCTGGAATGCCATTACGGTAGGTGCTTACTCCAATAGTGTTACGATCATCGATTCAGATTATCAAGATCATTGTCCGGTGGCTGATGTGGGAGACCTCTCGCCGTATAGCTCCACTTCCATGATATGGGGCAAGACATGGCCCATTAAACCTGAGATACTCTTAGATGGTGGAAACATGGCCACGAATGGACTTGACTTTACAGAGTGTCCCGATCTGTCTTTGTTGACAACTAACTATCTTCCCCTCATTAGACAGTTTTCCACTACGTGGGGGACAAGCTCTGCTACGGCTCAAGCATCATGGATGGCAGCACAGCTTATGGCAGAATACCCCCATGCTTGGCCAGAGACAATTCGTGCGCTTATTGTCCACTCCGCAAATTGGACAGATAAGATGAAAGAGCAGTTTTGCCAAGACGATACAAAGACAAGAGGACGTAGACGACTTATTAGACATTGTGGTTACGGTATCCCTGATTTGGAAAGAGCTATGCAGTGCATGAACAATAGCGTGAATTTAGTGATCCAAGGTGAGCTACAGCCCTTTGAGAAAAAGAGTATGAATGAAATGCACTTCCACACCTTGCCTTGGCCAAAAGAACAGCTTCTTTCGCTTGGCGAGGTGCCTGTGACCCTAAAGGTGACTCTATCCTATTTCATCGAGCCAGGACCTGGAGAAGTGGGTTGGAAGGACAAATATCGATACCCTTCATGTGGACTCAGGTTTGATGTGATCAATGATAATGAAACTCCAGAGGATTTCAAGAAACGTGTCAATGTTAAGATGAGAGGCGAAGACAAGAAGGACAAAGGCGAGGGTACCAGTGGTAGTGAACGTTGGTATTTGGGACCAGAGAATAGAGATGTTGGATCCATTCATTCTGATTTATGCGAGCTAAATGCGGCTGACCTATGTGAATGCAACGTTATTGCAGTTTACCCTGTTATCGGCTGGTGGCGTGAACGGGCTTATCTGGGAAAACACGATAGTAAGATAAGATATTCATTGGTGGTTTCGCTTTCTACACCTAAAGTGGATGTGGATTTCTATACTCCGATAGTGACGTTGGTACGCAATGTAGTGGAGATCGATGTTCAGAGTAACTGAGAAACCCAAGAATGGTTCGAGACCTTGTATCTTTGGGATTGCCGTCCTAAGTGAGGTAATACTATGACTTCAGAACGAGTAAGAATCGGACGCCAGATCGAAGAGGCCCAGGAGCGTATCAGACTCTTGGATAGGCAAGTGCAGAGGGAGTTTCAGACGATCCGCGAGCTAAAGACGTTACTAGCGGACGATTTAGACACGGCTGCAATAAACAATGAATCCGCGCCAGAAGAAAAGATCGCACTCTTTCGCAATCTCTTCTTTGGTAGACAAGATGTCTATGCTAAGCGCTGGGAGAACGCGCGAAAAGGAAGCAGCGGATACCAACCGGCCTGTGGCAACGAATGGGTTACGGGCCTCTGCGCCAAGGGTACTAAGGTAAAGGCTCGGTGCTATGAATGCCCAAACAAAGACCTTTTGCCCTTAACGGATGAAGTCATAACGTCCCATTTGATGGGTGTAGATGTGAGGGGTCGAGAATCGGTCATTGGAATCTATCCGTTGATGTACGACAACACTTGCCATTTCTTAGCCTTGGATTTTGATAAGGTAAGCTGGGAAGAAGATAGCCTAGCCTTTTACCAGACTTGTCACAACCATTCCGTGCCAGCCACGAGGGAACGCTCTCGGTCTGGATTTGGTTGTCATGTCTGGATTTTCTTTTCTGAGCCTATACCGTCTGCATTGGCTAGGAACCTAGGCACAATGCTACTACAAGATTCGCTTCGTACTCGCCCTGAGATTGGGCTAGAGTCCTTTGACCGCATGTTTCCCAATCAAGATACGTTGCCAAGAGGTGGTTTCGGTAATCTAATTGCCCTGCCCCTTCAGAAGAAGGCTAGAGAAAGGGGCAATACTCTTTTCATTGATGAATCTGCGAACGCCTACCCCGATCAATGGTTACACTTGTCTACGTTAGCGCGGTTAACCTTAGCGCAAGTCAAGGACCTACTTGATTCCCATGTTTATTCTGAGACTACTTCCCACATTCCCGCAGTCAGCGAAGACAGATCCACATATCCGAAAGAGATTGCTCTTGAGTTAGGCCGAGGGATAACGCTAAGAGAAGATATGCCTAATACTCTGAAGG
>JAAYOK010000019.1 GCA_012520355.1 Bacillota bacterium
GGTGATAGCTACCTAAGAAGCAGAGTTCGAAGCAGCTTTAGTACGATAGTCTTGGATGGCGGCTCCAAGAGCCTCAGCAGCAAGGTTCGAACAGTGCATTTTCACTGCAGGCAATCCATGCAGTTCTTCAGCGACTTGTTGATTGGTAATCCCTTCAGCTTCACTCACAGTCTTGCCCATGGCCATCTCCGTAATAATACTCGATGTAGCAATGGCTGCACCGCAACCAAAGGTCTTGAACTTAATGTCTGTGATGACGTCATTATCAACTTTGATCCACAGCTTCATGATATCCCCACAGCGAGCATTACCTACCTCACCAATCCCATCAGCGTCTGCAATTTCTCCCACATTACGAGGATTGGTAAAATGATCCATTACTTTGTCTGAATACATATTTCTACCTCCTATCCTTGAAAGAGCGGCGACATCTGGCGCAGACGCTCTACAATCACAGGTACTTCCTGCAAGACAAAATCTATGTCGGCCTCCGTGGTGGAACGGCCTAAGGTTAGACGTAAGGAGCCATGCGCAATTTCATGGGTCAGCCCCATGGCCAAAAGGACATGGGAAGGATCAAGCGATCCCGAGGTACAGGCTGAGCCGCTGGAAGCTGCAATCCCCTTCAAATCGAGGTTAAGTAACATGGACTCTCCCTCAATATACTGGAAGCAGACATTGACATTATTGGGAAGGCGATGGGTTAAGCTTCCATTCACTTTCGTATAAGGAATCTGCTGCAAACCTTCTAGGAGGCGGTCCCGTAACTTGGTCAAACGTTCGTTTTCTGCTTCTTGTTCCTCGCGAGCCAATTCTAGAGCCCTGGCAAGACCCACAATTCCGGCCACATTCTCTGTACCGGCCCTGCGTCTTCTCTCCTGGGCGCCGCCATGAATCAGAGGTTCGAGTCGAACGCCCTTGCGGCAATACAAGGCGCCAACACCCTTTGGTCCATAGAGTTTATGGGCGGATAAAGAGAGTAGATCTACATTTAGCTCCTGGACATTGAGTTCCAGAACACCGGCTGTCTGCACAGCATCCGTGTGGAAAAATGCACCATGCTCCCGCACAATTGCTCCAATTTCAGCAATGGGTTGGATGGTACCCACTTCATTATTCGCATGCATGATGGAAACTAAGATGGTGTCAGGTCGCAGCGCATCAGCAACCTGTGCAGGGCTAACCATGCCCTCTTCGTCCACTGGCAACACCGTTACCTCAAAACCTTGTTTCTTCAGCCATAATACTGTATCGAGTACGGCATGATGCTCTATTGCACTAGTAATGAGATGCTTACCCTTGTTTTGGTAAGCCCAGGCCACCCCTTTGATGGCCAAGTTGGCTCCTTCAGAACCGCCTGAGGTAAAGATGATTTCGTTCGCTTCCGCAGCAAGCAACTGTGCTACTTTGTCACGGGCCACATCTAAAGCCTGATGAGCACTCCGACCCCAAGAGTAGACACTCGATGCATTGCCGAACTCTGGGTTAAAATACGGTAACATCGCGTCCAGTACTTCAGATCGCACAGGAGTTGTTGCAGCATGGTCCATATAGATCCTACTCATGATTATTCCGCCACCTCGAGTCTGTAGGCATCCTGCCTCAAATCTTCTAATGTAGTATTATCTAAAACCTGCGTCATACTATCTTGCAGCTCTTTCCATAGATTACGTAGCACACAACGTTCCGGCGCCCCGCAGTAGGGTCCCGAAGTCTTTTCTGCGTCCAGGCAATCTAAGGGAGTTATGGGTCCTTCCAAGACCCGAATGATCTCTCCAATAGAGATGTTCTCAGGTGTATCCGCAAGTTCGTAGCCACCTTGGGCTCCGCGCCTGCTCTTCACCAACTTGGCCTTACGAAGGACTGCCATGAGCTGTTCCAGATAGTGTTCGGAAATCAGTTGACGTTCCGCAATGGTTTTCAGGGCTATGGGCCCTTCCCCGAAGTTGAGAGCCAAATCAAACATGGCCCGCACTCCGTACTCTCCCCTTGTGGATACTCTCATCGGCTACACGCTCCTTCAACTCAATTCCGACTAAATACGTAGGAATTAAATCTGAGTTCATGATAGCACACGGTCAGCACCACTGTCAACGCTTGCGGAAGTATTCCAGACGTTCCTTAATGATTTTCTCCCTACCTTGCGTTGAAGGCGAATACACTTGGAAATCCCGCAGATTTTCTGGCAAATAATCTTGAACCACATAGTGATGGGGATAGTCATGGGGATATTTATACCCTTTTCCATGACCGAGTTTGCCGGCACCAGCGTAATGACTATCCCGCAAGTGGATTGGCACCGGTTCTGCTCCCCGCTGCTCCACTTGTGCCAAGGCGGCATCAACGGCTGTAACCACAGAGTTGCTCTTAGGGGCTGTGGCAATATAGATGATGGCCTGGGCAATGGGAATTCTCGCTTCGGGCATGCCAAGCCACTCCAGGGCAAAGCCGGCAGCTTGGGCCATGAGCAAGGCGGTGGGATCTGCCATCCCCACATCCTCTGCTGCATGTACTAAGAGGCGGCGGACAACAAAGCGAGGATCTTCCCCAGCATAAACCATCCGTGCATACCAATAGAGGGCTGCATCAGGATCACTGCCTCGCAGGGATTTGATAAAGGCAGAAATCACATCATAATGGTTGTCCCCGCTCTTGTCATAACGAACCCTCTGGGCCTGGGCCGCCTCCTCCGCAATAGCCAGATCCACCACTCGGATGCCTTCTTCATTGGGCAGGGTGGTTAGGACGGCGAACTCCAAATTATTCAGAAGAACGCGAGCATCACCGCTAGCAATTCTGGTGAGATGTTCGAGGGCTTCATCGGTGACCAAACAGTTCAGATCGCCAAGGCCCTTCGGACTTTCCAAGGCGTGTCTTGCTAACCGGACTAGGTCTTGGGTGGATAAAGGTTGTAGCCTATAAATCTGGGAACGACTGAGCAAAGCCGCGTTCACTTCAAAATAGGGGTTTTCGGTGGTGGCGCCAATCAATGTCAAATCTCCCTGCTCCACCGCGGGTAAGAGCACATCCTGTTGCCCCTTATTGAGCCTTTGAATTTCGTCCACAAAAAGGATGGTTCGTTGGCCATGAAAGGCTCTCCGATCCCTGGCTTCTGCCGCGAGTTTCTTCAGTTCTGCCGCCCCTGTCGTGGTGGCACTCACAGTAATGAAGACGCCCTTGGTAGTCTGGGAGATTACATAGCCTAGGGTCGTCTTACCTACTCCTGGTGGTCCATAGAGAATAATGGACCTGAGAATATCCTGGGAAATAGCACGTCGCAGCAATTTTCCCTCGCCTAGAATGTGTTCTTGTCCCACATACTCAGCCAGTGATTCGGGACGCATCCGCACAGCTAAGGGGACGTTTTCCTGTCGCAACGAACTTAGGTCAAAAAGATCCATCCTCAAACCTCCTTGCAGATTTGCCTCACAATCCAACTCGCCATCAAAAGGCCCGCTGCAGGAGGTACAAAGGATGTACTTCCTGGCAGGGAGCCGTCCTTCTTGCCCACTACTTGTTCTGGTGAGAAAACCACAGTCACTGGGTCCGTGACTCCCCGTTTGCGAAGGGCTAGACGAACAGCGCGGGCCAGGGGGCAAGTATGTGTCTTGGCCAGTTCTGTAATGGTTAAACGCGTCAAATCCAGTTTGTTACCGGCCCCTAATGAAGCGATAAGAGGGGTCCTGTCAGCTAGAGCTCGCTCTATCAAATCTGCTTTTGCCCGGACACTATCAATGGCATCGGCGATATAATCCACATCAGTTCCAATCAGCTTGCTATGTAGCTCTTTCTCGTAATAAACCTGGTGTGTCTCTACCTTGCATTCTGGATTAATGTCTTGAATCCGCTCAGCCATGACCTCCACCTTAGGGCGTCCTAGTGTAGACTCCAAGGCCACAATTTGCCGATTCAAGTTCGTAATACTGACCACATCGTGGTCCACTAAGACCAAGGCACCAATACCAGAGCGTGCTAGGGCTTCAGCAACGTATCCCCCAACACCACCGACACCGATCACTGCCACCTTCGTCTTCGCTAGCTTGCCTAGACTGTCCGACCCTAAGACTAGTTCTGTACGAGTAAATCTATGTTCCATCGTTGGCCTCCAAAAAAAAAATACCCCAAGAGGGGTAAAATAAGACCCCCCGCCATACCGCTAGTGCTGACCTGAATGAACCTGCGTTAGCAGGTGGGTACCCACCGCATCAATTCGAGCCTCCCTCGAAGGGGCACGTTCTAGCTGATGCGAGTTAAGGTTCCCTGTGTTATGGTGTTGGCTCATAACAAGGCCAGATTGATCGCGAACACAGCAGGGGATCAACTTCTAGGTTGATGATATCACACCGAAACAACAGTTTCAAGTCCCCTCCCTGTACCGATTTTTCCCGGTTCTACTGAGAACTGGGTGTACATACATCTATACAAAGGAGGTCTTGCCCATGGATCAGCTGCTCGGCAAGGTGTTGGCTATTGCCTTCGTTGTAGAAGTGATAACAAACACGATTAAGACTGCTCTTCCAAATCTCGATACCCGTTATCTACCGTTCTTGTCAGGTGTCTTAGGGGTAGCCTTGGCCTGGGTCACAGGCATTGGAGTCTTGAGCACCCTGGAGATCCCCATCCGCAACCTGTTCTTGGATTATCTCGTGACGGGGATCGTGATCTCCAGGGGAGCCAATATTGTCCACGACCTAGCCAAGACGCTTAGTCTCGCAAGTTAATCTTCAGTTCATCGAGTTGTCTATCACTTACTTTCGATGGCGCTTCGATCATGAGATCCGAGGCGCTAATCGTTTTTGGAAAAGCAATGACGTCGCGGATCGATGATCTATTGGCCAAGAGCATAATCAGGCGATCCAAACCAAAAGCAATTCCACCATGGGGAGGCGCGCCGTACTCAAAGGCCTCCAAGAAATAACCGAATTGATCATAAGCTTCTTCCATGCTAAAACCTAGGGCTGCAAACATTCTTTCTTGCAGACTGCGGCTGGTGATCCGAATGCTACCTCCGCCTAGTTCCACCCCATTAAGGACTAAGTCATAGGCCTTGGCTCGGGCTTTGCCAGGATCCTTTTCCAAAAGATCCACATCTTCGTCGAGGGGGGCTGTGAATGGATGATGCGCCGCCATAAAACGGTTTGCATCTTCATCATAAACAAGTAGGGGCCAATCCACGACCCAGAGCAGGTTGTAAAGATCTTCGTCAATCAGATCAAGTTCCTTACCTAAGTGGAGTCGGAGCCTACCTAAAACATCGCTGACCAAATCATAACTTCCCGCGACTAGGAGCAAGAGATCTCCAACCTCACCGGCTAAGGAAGTGCGTATGGCGTTTAGTTCATCGTCAGTCAAAAACTTAGCGATGGGTGAACGTACCTGGTTTTCCTCGAGTACAAACCACATCAAGCCCTTCGCTCCCATACCCACGGCCTTTTCACTCAGTTGATCAATCTGCCTGCGGGTGAAGTTTCCGGCGCCCTTAACATTAATACCCTTAATCACACCCTCTGCAGCCACTGTATCTGCGAAGACGCGAAACTCACTCTGGCCTAAGTGACTCGTGAGATCAACAAGTTCCATGCCAAAACGCGTATCGGGCTTATCGGATCCAAAGCGATCCATGGCCTCTTGATAGGAGAGTCTAGGAATAGGTGAATCAACCTTGACACCCTTCACCTCAGCCAGGACATGAATGATCATGTCTTCCATGATCCGCATCACTTCATCCCGATCCACAAAGGACATTTCCACGTCAATTTGGGTAAACTCCGGTTGCCTGTCGGCCCGTAGATCTTCATCACGGAAGCAACGCGCCAACTGGTAGTAACGTTCAAAGCCACTAATCATGAGTAATTGCTTGAAAAGCTGAGGTGACTGGGGTAAGGCGTAAAACTCCCCTGGATGAACGCGACTTGGCACAATGTAGTCGCGGGCCCCTTCTGGAGTGGAACGAATCAAGAGTGGCGTCTCGATCTCCAAGAATCCTTTGGCGTCAAGGTACGAGCGTACGGCCGCCGCAGTTCGATGCCGTAGCATGATGGTATCCTGAAGTTCTTTACTCCGCAGGTGCAAATAGCGATACTTAAGGCGCAAAGCCTCGTCTACATCAGAAGCCTGCTGAATCTGGAAAGGAGGCGTCTTAGCTTCCGCAAGAATGGCGAGCTTGGAGACGTGAATCTCGATTTCACCTGTGGCCATTTTTTCGTTGACTTGACCTTCCGGACGCTCCTTCACGACACCTTGTACAGAAAGGACAAACTCACTGCGCAAGCGTTCAGCTAGAGCAAACTGTTCAGAGCCAAGAACTTCCGGATCTAAGACAATCTGTATCAGACCAGAACGATCCCTGAGATCCACGAAGATGACCTGACCCAAATCTCGTCTACGATTCACCCAGCCATTGAGAATAATGGTCTGATCGACATCGCCCTTTCTCACTTCTCCACAATGATGTGTTCGTTTCCACTCCGTCATTTTGCCCACGCTCCTACGATCTTGGTCAACTGTTCCATGTCTTCCAATGAAACAGGCTCCTCCTGTCCATTTTCCATATTTCTCACCACAGCCCTATTGTTCGCCATTTCGTCTTCGCCAATCACCAGGACAAACTGACTATTAAGGCGATTTGCCGCTTTCATCTGGGCCTTCATACTGCGATCCCCATAGTCCAGCTCCATCCATAAGCCTCGGGCACGCAAGGCTTGGACAATTTGAGCCGCCTTCAGTTTGGTGGCGCCGCCGAAGTGCGCTACGTAGCAGTTAGGACCTGTCGGGCTGAGCTGCAGCTTATTCTGTCCCTTTAAGGCCAGTAACAGGCGTTCCACGCCAACTGCGTAACCAACCGCTGGAGTCGGTTTTCCTCCCACTTCTTCAATCAGCCCATCATAGCGCCCGCCAGCGCCGATGGCATTTTGCGAACCAAGCTCAGAACTAACAACCTCAAATACAGTACGGGTGTAGTAATCGAATCCTCGGACGAGGCGAGAGTTTAGGGTATAGGGAATCTTGAAAGCATCGAGATAGGTCAAAACCCCCTCAAAGTGTTCTGAGCAATCCGTACACAAATACTCGGTAATCTCTGGGGCGTCCCGCATAACTACGTGGCAGCTTTCTACCTTACAATCGAGCAAGCGCATGGGGTTACGCTCCAAGCGTCCCTGGCAACTCTTGCACAAATCATCCCTATGGGGCGTAAAAAACTCGATCAGTTTCTCACGATAGGCGGCGCGGCAAGTCGGACAACCAATACTGTTGATCTCTACCTCGAAACCGCTAAGCCCACAGGACTCGTAAAGAGCTAGGGGAAGAGCTATCGTCTCCACATCGAGGAGTGGATCCGCGGAACCCAAAGCCTCGCAGCCAAACTGCGTGAACTGGCGATATCGTCCCGCTTGGGGACGCTCATAGCGAAACATGGGTCCATAGTAAAAGAGCTTAACCGGTAGAGCTCCACTCCCTAGATTGTTCTCAATGTAGGCTCTAACTAAGGGAGCCGTTCCTTCGGGACGAAGAGTGATACTACGCTCACCCCGGTCCATAAAGGTATACATTTCTTTCTCCACAATATCTGTAGCATCACCAATCCCACGCTGGAAAAGCTCGGTATGTTCAAATAAGGGTGTCCGCAACTCCTGATAGCCATAGGCCTTACAGACGGAACGGATCTTCTCTTCCAGTTCAAGCCATAACTCAATTTCACCAGGGATAATATCATTCGTACCTCTCGGTCTTGATGTTAATGCCATTCTGATCCCCCCTCAAATGCTAAAAAAGCGAGTGATGATGGCCACCACTCGCCTGATCCTCTAGTTTTCTGGGTCAGAGTCTCCATCGATTTCTTCAGCTGATTCAACCGCATCTTGTTCTACTTCAGTCTCTGCCCCTGCTTCCGAAGCTTCCTGTTCTTCAGCTAACTGTTTCAAATACTCATCTTGTCTGGCTTGGAAAGCTTGGATGCGCTCCTCAACAATGAGTGCATCATCTGGTCGCTCCATATCCGTGAGATACTGATACAAGGCTAGTTGCGTCCAAATGTCATTGGGAACCAGTTCAGATGCTCTGAGATACGCCGCAGCTGCCTCATCAAACTGTTCCGTCTCTTTATAGAGGTCGCCCAAACCAGCAAACAGAGTGTAATCATTGACGGACTCTGCAGCAAGCTTGTACTGGGCAATGGCATCCTCGAGCTGACCTAGTTCATAGTAAGCATCTCCCAAGGAGGCGTTGAGATAACCATTGTTCTCTGTTTGCTCTAGAGCTAGCTTGTAGTAATGAACTGCATCTTCAAACTCGCCTGCCTGCATGTGCTTATAGCCATTCATCTGGTAATCCATGATGACTACGTCAGCAGCACCCTTGGTTTCCTCAAACCAGGCCAATAGATCCTTTTCTCCCTTGGCATAGCGTAGCTGCTCTTCGATCTGTGCCCGCATCGCTTCAAACTCTTCTCCTTCAGCTTCCTTACGTTCGGTCACCATAATGATGTGATAACCATAGGTGGAACGAACTGGTTCGCTGATCTCGCCAACTCCCAGAGAAAAAGCAACTTCTTCATACTCAGTCACGGTGGCACCCCGGGGCACAAAGCCTATATCTCCGCCCTGCACAGAACTACCGTCAGCAGAGTACTCCTCGGCTAACTGGGCAAAGTTTTCTGCGTTCACCTGCGTATAAACCTCACGAATCTGCTCCTCTGCCTGAGCCCAAGCTTCATCGCTATCGCCCTCGGGTCGAATCAGAATGTGACTGGTTCGTACTTCTTCGTAGGCCTGGCGAATCTCTTCTTCGCTCACAGGCAAATCACCGATGATTTCTTTGGTGAGTTTGTCATATTTCACTTCTTCAGCCAATTGACTGCGAAGTACATCTTCTGTCAAACCTGCAGCTTGGAGCTGCGACTTGAAGTCGTCCTCGCTGGGAAATAGGTCGATAATGCGCTGGAGCTCCGCATCAACTTCGGCCTTAGAGGCGCTTAGATTACGACTTGCGATCTCTTGATTAAGGACCAAACTGCCAACTAATAAGTCCAAAGCTTGGTAGCGCACTGCTTCATAGGCTCTACCTGGTAGAGCACCTTGTTGCGCTTCAATTTGCTGTAATTGATTCATAAAGACTTGATATAAATCCCAGGCAGTTACGTCCTGACCATTCACCGTCGCAACGACCGCGGCTGCTTCAGCTGGAACCTGTTGACTACCACCGAAGAAATAACTCAGTGCCGCCCAAAGTCCTCCCCCAAGCATTGCCACGACGACGATGATAACAACAACTTTCATCTTGTCCCGCATTTTGTAAAACATCGTGTACCAACCCTTTCCATTATAAGAAAGACCAACATGCTAATTGTACTTGAAACCTGTCCTTCTGTCAAACCAGCAAGTTTTGCTGTTCAAGCAAATAGATCCCAGCTGGAACCCTATTTTCCGGCTGTAAAATGCCTACGGATCTGCTCCACTTTCTCGGACAAACCCTCCTTGATTTGCTGGCTATATCCAGCGGGACACTTGGGGTTCGCCTGCCTAACTAAGCTCAAATCCGGTGCAACCAGCTTTGTGATACCCCCACCACCCAAAGCTATGATCGTTTGTCTCTCTTCCATCATTTGCACATTGTAAATGGAGCTGAGCTGAGGTAACGCGTAACCAATGTTCTCTAGCCCCCCCAAGATCTGTCTTTGCCGATACAGATAATAAGGCTTCATACCCAGATCGAAAGCCACATCGCGGGCCATATGGACCATGGCTTCACCTTGGCCATGGGCGATATTCAGCGCTTCCTTCGAGAGCCTCGCAGCCCGTTTTAGACTCAAACTGTGAACGGTGAGGTTGTCTGGTCCGAGCCTGGCAATTTCCTGTAGGGTGTGCTCCACATGCCCTAATTCCTCCCCAGGCAGACCCAGGATAATATCCATATTGATGATGGGAATCCCCACTCTGCGGGCTGCCCAAAAGGCCCTATGGACATCGGCCACCGTGTGTTCTCGCCCTATTGCTTGGAGAGTTTCATCATGCATGGTCTGGGGATTAATACTAATCCGCTCTACCCCAGTATCCTTCAAAATCTGCAATGTTTCCAGGGAAAGGGTTTCTGGCCTACCGGCCTCCACTGTAAACTCCACTGTCGCTGCAGTAAAAACCTGTTCCCGAAGTAAATCCAGGATCTCCTGGAGATCGGAACCCATGAGTGTGGTTGGGGTACCGCCCCCTAGATAGACACTCTCCACCTGTAGATCAAGCTCGTGAATCAAAGCACCAATGGCCTTAATCTCCCGTTTGAGCCCTGCTAAGAAATCCCTAAACAAATGGCCATGTGTCGTCAAGGGATAGGCTGCAAAGGAACAATAACTACACCTCGTAGGACAGAAAGGAATACCGAGATAAATACCAATGGGATCATTGGGACTTGGATGGAAAAAGACACGCTGCCCTTGGGCAATATCCAGCAAAAGTTCGGTCTTCTCAGGGTTCAATCCGTAGAGCTCTTGCAAAGTCCGGCTGATCTGGGGCCAAGACATACCATCATCGTAGAGAGAATGGGCAAGTTTCGTAGGCCTAACCCCGGTGAGCGTCCCCCAAGGGCTCGGCGTCAGCTGATAGCTCTTTTGAAACAAACGCTGAATACCGAGGCGGATCCATTCTTTGCTCCGACTTTCCAGATCGTCTACGCCACGCTGGGAAACAGTCCAGGGCTCTTCTCCCTCCAAGGTCACAAAGACCTGAAGCTCTCGTCCTTCCCCCCCATGAACCTGGACAGTCACACCCCGTCCCTCACCAAAACAGGCGTTGGGTGCTACAGACTTGATGGCAGCCTCTGTTGCTGCCCTGAGATTCTGAGGGGCAGTAATCTGAAAACTAGCCTGCCCAAGATAAAAAGGAATTCCTATTTACTCCACGTCCTTTATTGAAGTTAAAAAAGGATTATGCTGTAGCTCATGACCAATCGTCGTACTGGGCCCATGACCTGGATAAACAGTCGTTGTTTTTGGGAGCTGGGCCAAGCGATACAAACTTTTGTGAAGCTCTCCTTCATCGGAGGTGGAAAAATCCCAACGACCGACTGATTCTTTAAAGAGAGTATCACCGCTGAGGACAAAATTAGGCCCTACCAGTGAGATACCACCGACCGTATGTCCAGGGGTGTGCATCACCTTCAAGCTTTGTCCACCGATCTGAATCGTATCGCCATCGTCCAGAAGACGCGTGGCGAAGCTCTCTGGGACCTCCATGCGAATCTGGGGACCAAGGTGTAGACTCGGATCCGTCAAGTTGTCCGCATCTGCTCCGTGAATACAAAGGGGTGCACCTGTCTTTTCCACAAACCAGGCATTGCCCGCGATATGATCGGAATGGCCATGGGTGTCCACAATGGCCACAACCTCCAGCCCCTCACGTTCCAAGAACTCTAGGATCTCTGTGGAGGGACCACCTGGATCCACAACAATGGCTTCGCCTTGGTCATACACTACATAGCAGTTCACACCGAAGGTGTTCACCGAAAAAAGCCTAACCTGCATCTTAAAACTCCCCTCCACTACTGACCATCAATGTTACTGGTCCATCATTAACCAATGCTACGTCCATGTGGGCCTGAAACACACCTGTCTCTACTGTAAGTCCGAACCCCTTCAGGGCTTGAACAAAGTGTAAATACAGCTCATTAGCAGCTTCTGGCGGGGCAGCACCGCTGAAACTCGGTCTACGCCCTTTGCGGCAATCGCCGTAGAGGGTAAACTGAGAGACGGCCAAAACCCCGCCGCCTACATCTAGGACACTTCGATTCATCTTACCTTCATCGTCAGCAAAAACCCGTAGATGAGCAATCTTCTCTGCGAGGTATTTGGCATCACGCTCGGTGTCACCTTCACCAACACCTAGAAGCACCAAAAGACCGTGGGCTATCTTCCCAACTTCACGCCCCTCGACAGTGACTTGGGCTTCCTTCACCCTTTGGATCACAGCACGCACAACCAATCATCTCCCACAACTCGTTCATATCTAACTTGGGGTGGCCCGGTGAACCTCCAGTACCCCATTGACTTGGCGCAACGCTCTCATCACATCATGCAAATGAGTGACATTATGAATGTCCAGCACTAATTGGACATTCACGGAGCCATGCCTAACCGTTCTGGCGGAAACCGCTTCGATGTTTGTTTTTCGCTCGGAAAGAACGTTCATGATATTGGAAAGGAAATTTGGACAATCAAAACCCTCAATTTCAATTTCCACCTGGAAGGAGTCAGTCTCTGCGGCATTCCAGGATACTTCAATTTGCCGCCCAGGCTCAATACTAAGCCCTACCACATTGGGGCAATCGGCCCGGTGAACAGAAATGCCTCGTCCTCGAGTAATATAACCGATGATCTCATCACCAGGAACCGGGTTACAGCATTTGGAAAACCGCACCAAGAGATTGTCAATTCCCTTAACCTCGATGCCCCGGGTGGTCTCCCGACGTTTCTTCTGACCGACCTCAGGTAGCTTTCGGCGTTCGCTAGGTTCTTGACCCGTCAGCTTCTGCACAACCTGACTGGCCGTAATCCGTCCCGATCCTACGCTGGAGTACAGTTCATCGGTGGTACTAACACCGTACTTTCGAGCCGTTTTTTGTAGATTGGCCTCAGTCAACACCGTTTTCAAATCAAAGGCGTTTTTTTTCAGCTCTCGTTCGATCAGCTCTCGACCACGCTGCAGATTATCTTCCTTCTGTTCCTCTTTCAACCAAGAGCGAATCTTACTGCGTGCTTTAGATGTCTTAACATAATTCAACCAATCCTGGGTAGGATTCGCAGTCTTGCTCGTGAGGATCTCGACGAAATCCCCGTTCTTGAGCTTATAGCTTAAAGGAACAATGCGGCCATTGACCTTCGCACCAAAACACTTCAGTCCCACATCTGTGTGAATCTCGAAAGCAAAGTCCACAGGAGTAGCCCCATTAGGTAGTGATTTCACATCACCTTTCGGTGTAAAGACGAAGACTTCGTCCGCGAAGAGATCGATCTTTAGCGTATCCATGAACTCCTGCGGGTCCTTCATCTCCTGCAGCCATTCCACAGCTTCCCGCAGCCAGCCGACTTTAGCATCGTCACTACCCTTACGATGCGCACCTTCCTTATAACGCCAGTGGGCTGCCACACCTCGTTCAGCAACATTGTGCATCTCCCAAGTACGGATCTGGATCTCATAGGGATCCCCTCGCGGTCCCACTACAGTGGTGTGCAGAGATTGGTACAGATTGGACTTGGGAACTGCAATGTAGTCCTTAAAACGCCCTGGAATCGGCTTCCAGATCGCGTGGACAATGCCAAGCACTGCATAACAATCACGAACGCTATCCACAATCACTCGAATAGCCATCAAATCATAGATCTGATCCAGTTCTTTATGCTGCTTCTGCATTTTCTGATAGATACTATACAAATGCTTGGGTCTTCCCTGGATATCACAGGACATGTCTACATCGGCAAGGCGCTCCATGATAATGTCCATGACCTCTTTCAGGTCACCTTCCCGCTCCTGCCGCTTACGGTCGATCTCGGTAACTAAGCGATAATACTCATCAGGGTTGATATGGCGGAAAGCAAGATCTTCCATTTCGAACTTAATACTCCAAATACCGAGACGATGGGCCAGAGGCGCAAAGATATCCAAGGTTTCTTGGGATATCAGAATTTGCTTGGCCGGGGATACATGGCGCAGAGTGCGCATGTTATGCAAGCGATCCGCCAGCTTAATCAAGATCACTCGAACATCCTCGGCCATGGCAAAAATCATTTTGCGCATATTATCAGCCTGGTGCTCAAAACGATCGCGGAAAGGAAGTTTCTCGAGTTTGGTCACTCCATCAACCAACATCAAAACGGTGGAACCAAAATTCTCGGCCAGCTCTTCTCGACTTACGTCCGTGTCTTCTAGCACATCGTGCAAAAGGCCCGCGACAACCGTCTCCATGTCCAACTCCAAATCAGCCAGAATCAACGCCACTGCATAAGGATGCTCAAAGTACGGAGCCCCCGATTCGCGAGTCTGTCCCCTGTGGGCGCGCTCGGAAAAGTAGTACGCTTTCTCCACCATCTCCACGTCAGCGTTTGCATAGTAATTTAGAATGCGATCAATCAAATGTTGGAGTTCCAAAGCGGCGCCCCCTTTCCTTCACTTACTCATCATACTGTACTAAGGAATAAATATCGTAATCCAACAATCTCTTGCGTCCCCCAAGGTAGGCAAGTTCAATCAAGAAAGCCAAACCCGCGACCTCACCGCCGAGTTTTTGAATCAACTCGATGGCTGCTTCGATGGTTCCTCCAGTGGCTAAAAGATCATCTACAACAAGAACTCTTGTACCTGGTGGGAATGAATCGCTGTGGATTTCTAGGCTATCGGTACCGTACTCCAAGTCATACTCCACTTTTAGCACTTCACCCGGTAGCTTCTTGGGCTTCCGAATCAGGGTAAAACCCAAACCCATCTCATAAGCCAATGGAGCCCCGAGAATAAAGCCTCGCGACTCAACACCAACAATCATATCAATTTTGTGGTCAGCAAAGTGTTTAGCCATACGCTTGACTGTCTCTCGCAGGGCATCACCATCTTTGAGGAGGGTAGTAATATCCTTAAAACTAATACCAGGTTTTGGAAAATCTGGTATCTCCCTAATTTTCTCTCTTAAGTTCATCCTGGAAAAATCCCCTTTCCAAACAACGCTTTAGGTACTGTGCCGATTGTTGGCGCATTTTAATAACCTTATTATACAAAACACTTTGCTGCAAGTCTAGCTTCTGGGCAGGAGCTGCCCGATACACAATACGGGTCTCGTCGATCTCCCACAGGCCAAGCTCGGCAAAGACTCCTAAGGCCACAGGCAACGCCCCGAGCATCCCCATCTTATCGAGTTTTTCATAGGCCGCCTCCAGGGAGATCTCGCCGCCGTCCTTCCTCAAAGTAGCATAGATGCGCGCTAGGCCCTCTCGATCGGGGTAGTTGCGAACTAAGTCACCCTGGAGTGAGCGAACATCTCTAGGGCCATAGACGGCCACCAGTTCACCATGGGGCTGGCAGAGATTAGCCCAAAGTGTCCCTGTCTTCGCCCCTAGTGGTGGCTCCCAGAAAACGACTGTAGGCCACTTGGAATCCCTTAAGCCAAAGCCGGTGGAAACAAGCCACTTCGGAGTAGCTCTTCGCATCTCGTCCCGCTCATCCTCGGTCAAAAGCTCATGTTCAAAACCAAAGAGCTCAGGCCCCAGAGGGATTTTGACCCGTAGATCACGACAGACCCGCAAGACTTCTGCAGGGGTATTCACAAGAATCAATCCCCCGTCGCGCCCTTCCAGAGCCGATGCCTTATCCCAAGTACCCCTTAAATCAAGCCAAGACTCCCTCGAGTCCTCAAAGCCCACATCGTCTAAATAGAGGGACCTGCTTTGGTAAAAGGAGGCCCCAAGCCTCCAGGGATACAGATCCACCATCCACCTTGTGACATAAGTATGATCATGGGCCCTAGGTTCCCATTCTTTCACTGTAAGTTGGAGCGTTGTCTCATTTCGCCAAGTATTCACACCAGGAACAAAGGCCAACGCGAGCCTTTCTGCGTTTTTTTCCACTTGCTCCTGCTGCTTCCCCAAACCAAAGGCAATGGCTGCCATTTGCTCCACAGTTTCATCCCGTACAGTCAGCTTGAGGTGGTTGTTGTCGCTCCCCACGGTTCGCAGATCTAAGACCGACACCTCTGCTTGGAGTAAGGGACCAGGATTACCAAAGCCATGGGGTTCCAGGTCACTCAGCTCTTGAATCAACGGATCAGAGATTTGCTCGAGGCGAACTGTATCATCTACATATAGTTTGGGAATATAATCATCAGGGCTGATCTTCGTTCGGCAAACCTCTTCGAAACGCTGCTGAAACGGAAGCAAGTTTTCCACAGAAAGACTTAAGCCCGCGGCCATGGTATGTCCACCAAACTTGGTGAGTAGATCGGCACATTCATGCAAGGCCTCGTACATGTCCAAACCTGCAATACTGCGAGCAGAGGCTGTAGCCTCTGTTCCACTGACACTGATCACAATGGTGGGCAAATAAAAGCGTTCTACCAAGCGAGAGGCCACAATGCCCACAACCCCTTGATGCCAGTCTTCTCCCCAGACCACCAGAGCGCTACGTTCGTGGAGACGGTGAGCGTCTACAACCCCAAGAGCCTCCTCCAACACTCTGGCCTCCAAATCTTGCCGGGCCCCGTTTTCTTGATCCAATTCAGCCGCCAGTGCCCGAGCTTCCAACTCATCTTGGGTCAACAAAAGACGAACCCCACGGGATGAATCACCGAGGCGCCCCGCTGCATTTAGTCGTGGACCGAGACGAAAGCCTAAATCTGAGGCTGAAGGCTTCGTGACATCTGCGATCTTTAGGAGGGCCACTAGACCAAGTTTTTCTGTCCTGGCCAGAACTTCGAGTCCATTACGGACCAGTGTACGATTTTCCCCCTCTAAAGGGACCAAGTCGGCTACCGTCCCTAAGGCAACGAGATCGAGGTGATCCTTCCAACGCGTACTGCCAAGCCCTTGCACGAGCTTACAGGCAACACCAACCCCAGCGAGCTGCTTAAACGGATATGTGCAGCCGACTTGCTTGGGGTTCAAGACAGCAACTGCAGAAGGGACATGGGGCCCTGGCTCGTGGTGATCTGTGACAATGACGTCGAGCCCTAGATTTTGGGCATACTCAATCTCAGCCACAGCTGAAATTCCACAATCCACAGTAATCAGGAGCGAAGCTTCCTTGGCCAAGAGTGCCAGGGCCTCGACGTTCAACCCATAGCCTTCATCAATTCTATCAGGTAGGTAATACGATATCGCTTCAGGACAGGTAGCCATCTCTCGTAGAGTTGTTACGAGTAAGGCGGTAGCCGTCTGCCCATCAGCATCATAATCGCCATAGATGACAATCCGCTCTTCATTGACTAAAGCCTCTTTCACCCGGGCCACAGCCTTGTCCATCCCAAGCATTAAGAAAGGATCTGGCGTTTTCGCCAAATCGCAAGCAAAGAACTGCCGACCGGCCTCAACGGTGGTGATGCCACGGTTGAGAAGAATTTGTGCGACCACAGGTCGAATATCTAAAGCCTCTGCTAACGCAGCTGCAGACGCTTCATCGGGCTTCCGCAGAATCCATTTTTTTCGTTTAAAACCCATAATCTAGCCCCCATTCGATGATGATTCTACAACACCTAGGGAACTTCCTTCCCTGTGGGGCCATGTACTAGACCCACCCTTGATCTTTCTTTACGAAAGTAGTACTATTTAGGAAAATGAGTGGCGGTGAAAGTGTGGATATTGTTGAACGTATTGTACTAAAGGAAGAAGAAATTCAAGCTAGAGTCCGAGAACTTGGACAGGCCATTTCAAAGGACTACGGCGATGAGCCCATTACACTGATCTGCATTCTTAAGGGCGGTTTGATGTTCTTGTGTGACCTCGCCAAACATATTACCTCACCTGTTACCTATGACTTCATGTCGGTATCCAGTTATGGTGATGCCACCCAGTCATCAGGCGTCGTGCGAATCACCAAGGATCTCGAGGAGAGTATTGAGGGGAAACATGTGATTATTGTGGAAGACATCATTGATACAGGTCTCACACTCAGTTATCTCCTGAAAAACCTACACAGTAGAAACCCGGCTTCCATTCGCATATGCACTCTTCTGGATAAGCCTGCGAATCGGGATATTGACATTCCCGTCGACTACGTCGGCTTCGAGGTTCCGAATGCGTTTTTGGTCGGTTACGGGCTTGACTATAAGCAGTTATATCGCAACATCCCCTATGTTTTTACTCCAAAACCCGAGCTGTACCAAAACGAAGCAGAATAAAAATCGGCGCAAGGCTCTTCTAAGCCCTGCGCCTGTTTTTTTGCTTCTCCTACTTCTTCCGTTCCATCCAAGTCATCCACAAGGGTCCCGCTAAGAACAGGGAGGAGAAGGTTCCAAAGAGGATACCGATCAAGAGCGCCATGGCAAAGTCACCAATGGCGCTTCCCCCAAAGATAACTAACATCACCACCACCAACAAAGTGGTAATACTTGTATTCAGCGAGCGGGTCAGGATCTGGTTTAGACTCTGGTTAACGAGTTCCCCGTAGCTCTGCTTCTTCCTCATCTTCACGTTCTCGCGGATCCGATCAAAAACCACGATGGTATTATTGATGGAATAGCCCAAAACAGTGAGAACAGAAGCGACAAAGGGACTATTCACCTCTCGTCCGGTGATGGCAAAAAACCCAAGCACGATCAAGACATCATGCAGGAGGCAAAGGACAGCCACAGTAGCAAAACGGTACTCAAATCGCCACGATACATAGGCCAAGATTCCTAAGCCCGAAACTACAACGGCAATAATCGCATTTCTCACGAGTTCATTACCGATGACAGGACCCACAACATCCGTCCGAAGCTCTACGAGGGAGCCAAACTCAGACTCAAAGGCTGCATCCACGGCCATGATGTCTGCATTGGTTAGCTCTCGGGTGCGAATCATGAACTGATTCGGTTGGTCCAAAATCTGCACTACAGCGCCAGCCAAGTCAATTCCTGGCGTGGCTTCATCAAGCACTCTGCGAACCCCATCCGTGGTCACATTCTGAGCCGTTTGACGTTCTAAGATGGTGCCCCCGGTAAAATCCACACCGAGATTTAACCCAGGTACCAGCAATAGCACTAAAGAGAGAGCGACTAGAATACCAGATACGATAAAGGCCGGTTTCCTGTAACTTACGAAATTAATCATCGTTTTGACCTCCCCGTACTAAAATGCTTGGCCATAGTATCGGGACGACGGTCCACCAGAAAATCCAAGAATAAGCGGGTAACAAAGACGGCAGAAAACATGCTAGCTAAGATACCCACACCTAGGGTAACAGCAAATCCTCTGACTCCCCCGGTACCAACGAAAAACAATACAGCGGCCGTGATTAAAGTAGTAATGTTCGAATCCAAAATCGTGGCCAAAGCTCGGTCGAACCCAGCCTGAATAGCTGAACTGATGCGTTTTCCGTCTGCCAACTCTTCCTTGATCCGCTCAAAGATTAGAACATTGGCATCCACCGCCATACCCACAGAAAGAATGATGCCTGCGATACCAGGCAAAGTAAGGACTGCATCAATCGCTGATAGCACACCTAGGACAATCACAATATAAATCAAGAGTGCCAAGTCCGCAGTTAGGCCTGGGAGTCTATAGTAGAGTCCCATAAATAGGAGAACTAAGATAACGCCGATGACTCCAGCTCGAAAACTCCGATCAATCGAGTCTTGGCCCAATGTTGGCCCCACGTTACGAATTTCCATAATCTTCATGGGAACCGGCAACGATCCTTCTTGTAACAAGACGACCATATGACGAGCCTCTTCCATGGTCATTCCACCTGTGATCTGAGCCTTCCCCTCCAAAATAGGCTCACGAATCATAACCGTCTGCAGAACTTCACCGTCCAAGACTATGGTGGTTGTCTGTCCCTGGAAGCGACTTGTCAATTGCCCAAACAGCCTCGCACCTTCGGGATCAAATTCCAGATCGATGGCAGGTTGTCCATAACGATCTGTACCGAGTTGCACATTCTTGAGATAGGAACCATCTAGGGCTGTGATACCCTGGGGATCCTTAAACTCTAGTAAAGCAGTGGCACCAACTGTATCAATCGCTTGTTGCTGATCGCTGATACCAGGAAGCTCCACGATAACTCGTTTTGCACCTTGCCTTTGAATCAAGGGCTCCGAAACCCCCAGGGCATTGATGCGGCGTTCAATAATGGAAATGACACCTACCATGTTCTCATTGGTGACTGTAGTAGTCGACTCATCGGCCTCCAGGACTACGTTCACCCCGCCCCTTAAATCCAAACCAAGATTAAAAGGGGACATATAAAGGGATACGACCGATGCAATGAGTACTACCAAGATTAGACTGATTCTCCAGGCATACCTACGTCTCAAAATGCGACTCCTCCTCTGCAGACATTTTACACAACACCAACAATTATACTACCGCCTCAAATGTCTGTCTAGAGCAAAAGGGCCTCATTGATTTTCAGTTTGAACTCACAACCTAGATAGGTTGCAGCCCTCCGGCACATGAGCATGCGTTCTAAGAAAATCTCAAAATATTCAATGATGGATGTATTCGCGGTCTCAATGGTGATTCTAAGGGTAATCAAGCGTTCTTCTTCGTTCACATCCAAAAAGGATTTGATTACCGCATAATTAACCCGATCATGAATATCAAAACTCGGTAGATCAGGATTACGCACCCGAGTCCGATGAACGTCCGACTTATCAGCCAAGATCAAGGCAGCGGCCACTTCGTTGACAGGCTCACCGACTTCCTCTTCATGATTACCAACTGCACTGAGAATCAACGCCACTTCTTCAGGAGGCATACCAAGCTCCCGCAGGAAGGGTTCAACCAAAAGGGCACTGGCTGCACCATGATTGACACGGGCCACACAGTTGCCGAGATCATGGACATAACCTGCAATCGAGGCTAGTTCTGCCATCCGCTCATCATAGCCTAGTCGTTCCAGGATATTATGGGCAATGGAAGAAACGAGGCCAATATGGCGCCGCCCATGCTCGGTAAAGCCCATTGCAGCTAAATTCGCATCAGCTTGTTTGATATATGCCTGAATACTTGGGTGTTTCTGAACATCAGACAGTGTAACTGCCATGGTTAACACTCTCCCTTTTTCTTAGTCCCACTGAAAACCATTGACAGCCCTGATCCAATATTCCCGCATATCGTCTACATATTGAGCCGATTCCAAGAAGAGGGTGAGATAGACCACATGGTGTCTTCTTTGAAAGATCACGGTTCGGAACATTACTTTCTTGCCGTTTGCACCAGTAGCTTCATAGGCGTAAAAGTGTGTCTGTAAATTATTCGAGGTGGTAATCTCTCCGTTATTTAAGACTGTGATGTTCTTTACTAAGGGCTTGTAGCGAACATCTAGGCTATTGCGAACCGATTCCACGTCTGTCCCCGGTTGGACGTTAACCTCCATGGTAATGGTTCCATTTTTAAAGGTCATCAACAGGCTCTCCATCCCAAAGATGGAGCGTTCAATGTAGTTGTCAGCACCAGAAGGTATAATTGCGCTAAAGGCTGGATCTTCCACCACATACCACCAATAATCAGGATGTTCGTGCAGGTAAAAGTTGCCAGCTTGCACAGTTTGGACCCCTAGGAATAAGCATAAGATAATGACACCAAGACAAATAAATCTGCGCATGGTAATCCCCTTTCTCTGATTTTAGAAGAAAACCACCGTAATGGTGGTTTTGCCACCAGATGGTGGGCGCCGCCTCCGCTAACGAGACGCATTTTCTGGTATCGTCTATGGGCGGTTACATTAATCTTTGACTACATGCCCGATCCCGCTACGTGCGACTTTGATTTCTACTTTATCAGCAACCTTCAACGTCACATAGTCTTCCTTGAGAGCTACGAGCTCGCCGTAGATTCCGCCTACGGTAACAATGCGATCGCCTTTCTTTAGGGAATCAAGCATAGCCTTTCTCTCTTTTTGCTGCTTTTGTTGAGGGCGGATGATCATAAAATAGAACAACACACCAACAATCAAAATGGGCATCAACAAACCAACGATCCCTCCAGTGGCAACATCACCAGCTACATCTGCTTGTAAAAAGAACATGCCTTTCACCTCCTCGATACGTATACTTCTACAGATTTCGACTTTCCAACAAAGGTTCCTCTATTTTTCTCTGGCAAAAACGTCTAAAAAATCCCTGCTATACTCCAAGAGTCGGTCCGCTGCAATCGCCTCCCGGATTTCTTTCATGAGGCGAGTCAAAAAAGCAATATTGTGCAACGTTGTGAGTCGAATACCCAACACTTCATTGGCCTTCAACAAATGCCGAATGTAACCCCGGGAATAATGCCGGCAGGTATAGCAATCACAGTCTTCTTCAATGGGGTTGAAATCTCTAGCATAGGGCAGATTGCGAACGGCGAGATTACCTTGGCGGGTAATGACCATACCGTGACGGGCCAAGCGTGTGGGCCAGACACAGTCGAACATATCCACTCCCCTCAGCACCCCTTCAACTAGACAATCAGGGGAACCTACTCCCATGAGGTATCGGGGCTTGTCACGGGGCATAACGGGAACCAGATCCTCCAGAACTTCATACATGATCTCCTTGGGTTCGCCCACGCTCAAACCGCCAATTCCATAGCCAGGAAAATCAAGCTCCATCAACTCCAGGGCGCTTTCCCGGCGCAAATCCTTATACATACCTCCCTGGACAATGCCAAACAGGGCCTGATCTTCTCTAGTATGTGCCCTTTGACAACGTTTTGCCCACCTGGTTGTGAGGTCCTTCGATTCCTTCACATACTTCCGTTCTGCTGGGTAAGGTGCACATTCGTCAAAGACCATAACGATATCTGCCCCGAGATCCATCTGGATTTCCATGGACTTTTCGGGGCTAATAAAATGCTTGGAACCGTCGAGATGGGAGCGGAATTGAACCCCTTCTTCCGTAATCGTACGCAAGGAACCAAGGCTAAACACCTGGAAGCCACCACTATCAGTCAAAATAGGATGGTTCCAATGCATGAAGGAATGTAAGCCCCCCGCTTCAGCCACCACATCACTCCCTGGACGCAGATAGAGATGATAGGTATTGCTGAGAATGATCTCTACACCTAGTTCTTCGAGTTCATGGGGAGTTGTGGTCTTAACGGTAGCCTGGGTACCAACAGGCATAAAAACTGGAGTTTCAATCACAC
>JAAYOK010000206.1 GCA_012520355.1 Bacillota bacterium
GGATTGTAATCGTCTACCAAGAAGTCGATACTGCCCTTGTACCCTATTTAACGGTAGCCGAGAATATCATGATGCACTCCATTATCAACGAGAACAAAGGGCCTTTTGTGAACTGGAAACAGATTCGCTGTGAAGCCAGGAAGGCCGCTGAAATTGTTGGTCTTAGTGTTGATATGGACACACTCGTCAGTGAGCTTACCCTCTGCGAAAAGCAAATGGTTCTCATTGGCCGGGCTGTCTATCAAGAGGCCAAACACCTCATTCTGGATGAACCAACAGCACCCCTCAGTGTGCAAGAAACGGAGCGTCTGTTTGACATCGTGCGGCGTTTGAAGGCTGAGGGAATGAACATCATTTTTATCTCCCATCGCTTAGACGAAGTCTTCAAGATTTGCGAACGCATTACCGTGCTCAAAGATGGTCAGCTCGTGGGAACGTATCCAGCCGAGACCATGACCATCGATAGCGTTGTGGAGAAAATGCTCGGTAAAAAGATGCAAAACGCCTTTCCTCAAATTGAGACCACACCCGGGGACGTTCTCTTCGAAGTCAAGGGACTTTCGGGCTCGGGAGGCATCAACAATGCCAGCCTCAAGGTCCGGGCAGGCGAAATTGTAGGTATTGCCGGACTTGTGGGCGGTGGCAAGACGGAACTGAGCAAACTGCTCTTTGGTGAGGGGACCATTTCCTCAGGGGAGATCCTGCTTAAAGGCGAGAGCATTTCTTGTAAGACTCCGGCCCATGCCGTGAAAAGTGGTTTGGCCTTGGTGCCTGAGGAGCGGAGAAAAGAAGGGATTTTGGTGCATGAAGCCATTGACACCAATATCACCTTGCCGACTCTGGGGAAATATTGCTCGGGTCCATTTATGAAGAAGCCTAAGATTAAGTCCGCAAGTCGTGAGTGCATCTCCACGGTGGGAATTAAGACCCCCAATGAGAAGCAGCGCGTAGCTAAACTCAGTGGTGGTAACCAGCAGAAGGTATCCATTGGGAAATGGCTTTTGTCGGATGCAGAGGTCTTTATCTTCGATGAGCCAACAAAGGGTGTCGACATCGGTTCGAAGAGTGAGATTTACACATTGATCAAGGAATTAGCGCAGCAAGGAAAAGCTGTCATTTACGTCTCCTGCGAATTCGATGAAATACTAGGTCTAACTGACCGGGTTTATGTCATGTATAGCGGTACAACCGTGAAGGAACTAATTACAGCGGAAACAACAGAATCAGAGCTGCTTTACTATTCAGCAGGAGGTGGGTTATGTGAAACAAGAACTGTCGGCTAATCAAGCCGCAACGAAGCAAAAATTCAATGTTTTTGATTTTCTCTACAAATATGGCACGGTCATCGTGATCATCGGGACCGTATTATTCTTTGCACTTACGTTGAACAACTTCTTCACATTCAGCAATATCTCTAACGTGTTCCGTTCGGTCTCGATTGTGACATTGATTGCCCTTGCGATCACAATGTCCCTAACTGTTGGAGGCTTTGACCTATCGGTGGGAGCCACAGCAGGATTTGCCAGCGTAATTGCTGCGAAGATGATGGTCATGTGGGAGATGCCAGCTTCCTATGCCATTATAGTTCCACTCGTGGTGGGCATGGTCATTGGAGGCCTTAATGCATTTTTAATTATCAAAATCAAGATATCAGACATGCTAGCCACTCTGTCCATGATGTTTGTACTCACAGGTGTCTCCATTACCTTCCAGAGCGGGTCGGCCATTTACAACTTTATGCCGATTCCCATCGTAGGAGGCATCGCCCCTGGTTTGATGCAACGGGCCTTCTTATATATCGGGCAAGGTACCGTTGGTCGAATTCCGGTTCCAGTGATTTTGATGTTAGTTGTGGTGGCTATCGCCCACGTCTTCCTCAACTATACCAAGTATGGACGCTATATGTACATGACAGGTGGCAACAAAGAGGCAGCTAAGCTCTCTGGTATCCCTGTCAACAAGTACGTGATCTTAGCCTACATCCTATCTGGATTCTTGGCAGCCCTTGGTGGCTTAGTCCTAGGAGCAAGACTTGGCTCCGGTGAAGTCAACGCAGGTGCCCCTTATCTCATGGATGCGGTAGCCGCTGCCTATATCGGTTATTCCGTCTTAGGTATTGGTAAACCGAACGCCCTAGGTACTCTTTTGGGAGCACTCCTCATGGGTATCTTGCTCAATGGTCTAGTTATGATGGACTTCCCTTATTATTCGCAAGACATCGTCAAGGGTATCGTCCTCATCTTCGCCCTCGGTTTGACTTATTATAAACGGAAGGAGTAAGTGTAGTGGATAAATATGTTGAGCTAACAACGGAAACGATTGTAGATTATGTGAACAGCAAGACCGATTTTTTTGCCAGTGATGCAGTGTATGAGTGTGAGGAAATCGGTGATGGTAATCTGAACTTGGTCTTTAGGGTCAAGGATACCAAGAACAACACAAGCGTCATCATCAAGCAAGCACTACCCTATGTCCGGGTTTCCGGTGGCGATTGGCCCATGGACATCAACCGTGGTGCCATTGAAACCGCCGTCTTAGAGCTTCATTATGAACTGACAGACGGTTTGGTACCCAAGGTTTACTCCTTTGACAGAGATATGTACTGCGTGATCATGGAAGATCTCTATGATTACACCATTATGCGGACTGGTCTCTTGGAGTATAACAGCTATCCCAAGTTTGCCGATCAGATCACAGACTATCTGGTCAAGACACTACTCCTCACCTCCGATGTAGTGATGGATCACAAAGACAAGAAAGAGCTGGTTAAGAAGTATATTAACCCCGAACTCTGTGAAATTACAGAGCAGCTCGTCTATACGGAGCCCTTTAGAATTGGTGGCCGGAATGATATGGAAGACTTCCTTGTTGACTTCCAGAAAACAGAACTGGCTGAAGATGAGGAGCTCAGCTTAGAAGTGGCTAAGCTTAAGTTTGACTTTATGAACAATGCTCAAGCTCTCCTCCACGGCGATGTCCACACTGGTAGTATCTTTGTCAATCAAGAGAATACTCGGGTCATCGATCCTGAGTTTGCCTTCTATGGACCCATGGCTTACGACGTTGGTGCCTTGGTTGCCAACTTGATTATGAACTATATTTCCACTTTGGCATGGTTGCCAGAAGGTGAGAAGCGCCAAAACCACTTGGACTACCTCTTAACAGCCACCAAGGACGTTGTCGATCTCTTTGCCGAGAAGTTCCTGAAGCTGTGGGATGAAGTCGTTACAGACGAAATGGCCAAGACGCCTGGTTTCAAAGAATGGTATCTGGAAGATGTCTTAGTTAACACCGCGGGCGTAGCAGGCTGTGAAATGATTCGCCGTTCTGTCGGTTTTGCCCATGTGAAAGATCTCGATTCGATTCCCGACGACACCTTGCGTGAAAAGGCTCTCAAGACCAATATACTCCTGGCTAAGCACTTAATTAAGAATCGCCATGAGTTTACCACCGGTGCAGCATACCAGAAGGTGGTTAAGGAGATTACATTAGACTAAGGGAGTGGATATGGTGAAGTTTATGACGACAATTCCGGCTCAGCTTAATGAGTCCAAAGATAAACTGGTGATCCTAGATCAAACCTTGCTTCCAGAGGAAGAGAAGTTCTTAGAACTAACTACACCGGAAGAAATCTGGGAAGCCATTAAGAAATTGCGGGTGAGGGGTGCACCAGCCATTGGTGTTGCCGCGGCTTATGGCCTTTACGTAGCTTCTTTAGCTATTAACACAGATTCGGCTGAGACCTTCCGCAGTGAAGTCCAAAACATCAAAGATTATTTGGCGAGCTCTCGTCCTACCGCTGTAAACCTCTTTTGGGCACTGGATCGCATGATGGCCCGTTTAGAGAGTGAAACAGGCACTGTGGCTGAGCTGAAAGCAGTCTTGCTGGATGAAAGTGAAGCCATCTTTACCGAGGATCAAGAAATGGGACGGGCCATTGGCGAGTTCGGTCTCTCTCTCCTGAAACCGGGTATGGGTTTGCTCACCCACTGTAATGCAGGTGGTCTCGCGACCTCAGGCTATGGAACAGCCCTAGCCCCCATGTATCTCGGACATGAAAAGGATTATAACTTTAAAGTTTATGCCGATGAAACAAGACCCCTTCTGCAAGGTTCACGCCTCACCGCCTATGAGCTTCACAAGGCAGGGATTGATGTCACCGTCATCTGTGATAACATGGCGGCCATGGTTATGAAAGAAGGCAAGATTGATGCAGTCTTGGTCGGTTGTGATCGGATCGCTGCCAATGGTGATACGGCGAACAAAATTGGTACCTCTGGTGTCGCGATTTTGGCCAAAGAGTATGGCATTCCCATGTATATCTTAGGGCCTACGTCCACCATTGACATGGAGACACCAACCGGTGCGGAAATCGAAATCGAGCTCCGTGATAGCGATGAGATCGGTATGGGCTTTGGTAAGAGAACTGCACCTGAAGCTGTGAAGACGTATAATCCAGCCTTTGATGTAACGGACGCGAAGTATATTGATGCCATCATTACGGAAAAAGGAATTCTACGGGCTCCTTATACAGAGAGCATCCGCAAAGCGATGGAAGACTAAGGATAAAGGGTACGCCTCGGTCGTTTCAGAGGCGTACTATGCCCATCTCTGATTAATTGTTCAAGCGTTGAACAAAATTTCAAATATCAGAAGGGAATTCCACGTGGCTCACGAAGTGTCAATGTACGGGGAAGGAGGAAGCAAATGGGGATTAAACAAGATGCCATTGAGGGTATCGTACGGGAAGTGCTACAACGCTTACAGACAGAAACTTCAAATTCACAAATCGCAAGTCCCAGGGTGGTGAGCTCCACAAACGGGATCTTTCAGACCATGGAAGAAGCCATTGCAGCCGCCAGCCGTGGTTATGAGAAACTAGGGGAAATTTGCTTGGAACGCAGGGGCCACATGATTTCTGCCATGCGGGAGATTATTGAGGCCAATGCAGAGAAGCTCGCCCAGCTTTCAGTGGAGGAGACTGGTCTGGGCCGGGTGGAACACAAACTGAAGAAGACCCTATTAGCAGCCAGGAAAACTCCTGGGATGGAGGTTGTCCGGCCCACATCGTTTTCTGGTGATCATGGTCTGACCTTGGTGGAGCAGGCTCCCTATGGTGTGATTGGTGCCATAACGCCATCCACAAATCCAAGTGAAACCATTATCTCCAACGGAATTGGGATGATTGCTGCAGGAAACACCGTGGTCTTTAACTGCCACCCCAGCGCTAAGAGAGTATCGGCCATGACAGTTCGCCTGCTCAATGAGGCCATTACTTCAGTGGGAGGTCCTGCCAATTTGCTTTGCATGGTGGAAGAACCCACAAAAGCAAGTGCAGAAACGATGATGAAGGATGCCAGAGTACGGATGTTGGTGGTCACAGGTGGCCCAGAAATCGTCGACATTGCCATGAAGACTTCAGGCAAGAAAGTGATTGCGGCTGGACCAGGTAATCCACCAGTTGTCGTCGATGAGACAGCCAATCTTAAGCAGGCAGCCAAGGATATTGTAGATGGAGCGTCCTTTGACAACAATGTGTTATGTATCGCTGAAAAAGAGGTCATCGTCGTAGATGCGGTGGCAGATCAGCTCATGACACTCATGGAAGACCATGGGGCTTATCGCTTATCCAGAAGCCAGCTCGATCAACTCATGGAGCACATTGTGATCAGCTCCAATGGTCAGCCCTATGTGAACCGTAAGTTTGTCGGTAAGGATGTCCAGGTGATCTTAGGGTCCATTGGATTACAGGTTGGTTCGGATAAGCGCTTGGCCATTGCTGAGGTACCAGCGGATCATCCCCTGGTGTATCTTGAGCAATTGATGCCGGTTCTACCCATTGTGAGGGTGCCCTGTGTGGATCGGGCCATAGACCTTGCTTACCGGGCTGAACAAGGTAATCATCATACAGCAGTGATGCATTCTCGCAATGTCGATAATCTGAGCAGGATGGCCAGGAAGATGAACACTTCGATCTTTGTGAAGAACGGACCTTCCTACTCGGGTCTGGGCATGTTTGGTGAAGGTTTTACATCCTATACGATTGCCAGCCCCACGGGAGAAGGAGTTACATCGGCCGCCAGCTTTACCAGGCAGATTCGCTGCGTTCTCAAGGATCATTTTCGGATTATCTAGTAGGAGCTGAATTATGATCGAAGATCTGGAACGAGTCGTACGAAGTGTAGTTGCCAGTTACTTAGGGCAGAGCCGGACCATCCCAGTGGGTGTGTCCAACCGCCATGTACACCTTTCGGTTCAGGCGAAAGAAGCACTCTTTGGTCCTGGTTACCAAAATGTAATCATGAAAGAGCTGAGTCAGCCTGGGCAGTTTGCCATGAAGGAGACCGTAACTCTCGTTGGACCCAAGGGAATCATTGAAGGGGTGCGGATTCTAGGACCCGAACGGGCAGAAACTCAAGTGGAACTCATGGCAGGGGATACCTACAAGCTCGGGATACCTATGGTGATTCGAGACTCAGGGGATATAGAAAACACCCCAGGCCTTGCCTTGGTGGGGCCAGCTGGTGTCGTCAGGCTCGAGCGGGGAGTTATTGTAGCAAAGCGCCATGTTCACGCCAGTCCCAGTGAGGCGAAGGAACTGGGCATCGAGGATGGACAGCGGATTGGGTTAGCTACATCTGGGGCCAGGGCCTTAGAGTTTCGGGAAGTGTTGGTTCGGGTGAACCCTGACTATCGTTTGGAGTTTCACATTGACATCGAGGAAGCGAACGCGGCCCAATTGAAAAACGGTGATCTTGTCTATTTGAGTGAATAAAAGGGAGGAAAGATGATGATGAAAGAAGCGCTAGGTTTAATCGAGACTAAGGGCTTTATTGCCGCCGTAGAAGGCGCAGACGCCATGGTCAAGGCAGCGAATGTCACGTTGGTTACCTGGGAGAAGGTCGGTAGCGGTTTAGTCACAGTTATGGTGCGAGGCGATGTTGGAGCTGTTAAGGCAGCGGTAGAGGCTGGCGTTAGTGCAGCTGAGCGTGTGGGCGAAGTAAAGAGTGTTCATGTAATTCCACGGCCACATGACAATGTCGAGAACGTAATTGAAGCATTTAACGAGGGAAGGTGAGGTACTATGTCAACTGAAGCATTAGGCATGATTGAAACTAGAGGTTTAGTTGGTTGCATTGAGGCTTCCGATGCCATGGTCAAAGCAGCAAATGTGGTGCTTGTAGGCTATGTCAAGATCGGAACAGGACTCACCACCGCCTTAGTGCGTGGCGATGTCGCAGCAGTGAAGGCAGCAGTAGAAGCCGGTAGTAGCGCAGCTGAGCGTGTGGGAGAATTAGTCTCCAGCCACGTGATCGCCCGGCCTCATCAAGAGTTAAAGCGGATTTTCCCCATAGAGTTACCGAAAGCGAGTCCAGCAAAAAAATAGGGCTTTGAGGTGATATCGTGATAATCGGTAAGATCGTTGGGAACGTTGTCTGTACGCAAAAAGATCCCAGCTTGGTTGGGCGCAAGATGCTGGTCGTTCAACCCGTCAACATAGAAACACTCGAGGATTCGGGTAGTCTCTTCGTTGCTTTGGATGGAGTCGGAGCCGGCGAAAATGAACTAGTCATGGTTGTCGGTGGTAGTTCCGCCAGAATGGCAGATGGGATGGCTAAGGTGCCGGTGGACCGGAGTATTGTCGGCATCTTAGACTCCATTGAAGTTGGGGGCAAGACCATTTTCACCAAATCAGGGTAGGGTCTGGATATCGGATGAAAGGACAGTCGCTATGAGCATTGTGGAACTAGTGAAGAACGCAGGCGTCGTTGGGGCGGGAGGAGCAGGGTTTCCCACCCATGTCAAAATCGATGCCAAAGCAGATATTGTCATCGCCAATGGAGCAGAATGCGAACCACTCCTGCAAAGTGACCAGCGCGCCATGGATTTATACACCGATCAACTAATTGCGGGTCTGCGGCTGGTGATGCAACAAGTAGGAGCAGAGCGCGGGTTTATAGCGGTCAAAGAGAAACATCATGTCCTGGTGCAAAAAATCCGAGAATCCTTGGCAACAGAAACGTCCATGGAGCTCCTTCCCCTGGAGAACATGTATCCAGCCGGCGACGAGCATGTGCTGGTCAATTTAGCAACAGGACGGGTGGTCCCAGAAGGTGGGATCCCCCTCAATGTTGGTGTGGTTGTCACGAATGTGGCTACTTTGATCAATATCTACTATGCATCTCAAGGACAACCAGTTATAGAACGCCTCGTGACAGTTATTGGGGAAGTAGCCAATCCAGCCGTTGTTCGAGTACCAATCGGGACTCCCGTCTCTACGATCATCAGCGCCCTTGGGGGTATGAAGAGTGATGATTGTGTGGTGATTAGCGGGGGTCCCATGATGGGGGAGATGTTGGCGGATCTCAATTCCCCCATTACCAAACTAACCAGTGGTCTGATTGTTTTACCTCGGAATCATAAAGTGGTTACGTTAAAAAGTCAGAAACCACAAAACCACTTCATCAAGGCCCGGTCCACCTGTTGTCAATGTAACTATTGCACGTTAATGTGTCCGCGCTACCAATTAGGCCATAACTTAGAGCCACATAAGGTGATGCGTGCCCTTGGGGGGGCTATCGATGAACGCCTCGAGGACTTTACCCAAGCCTATCTCTGTTCGGAGTGTGGAATCTGCGGATTCTACGCCTGTGTCCACGAACTGATGCCGATTCAAATTAATCGTATGCTCAAGCAGCGACTCCGGCAGGCACAGATCCCCAATTTGCATCAAAGGACGGATGTGGCCAAGAGAAATCCAGTGCTCCCCACGGGAATTCCTGCCGATCGTCTCCTGAGGCGAATTGGACTGGGAGCCTATGATGTAAAGACGCCCTTGGACGAGGTGCAGGTGACGCCTAAAGAGGTCATTCTCCCTCTTAGACAGCATATTGGAGCCCCAGCCGAGGCCAGGGTTCAAGTGGGGGATCGGGTAGCGCGAGGTCAGTTAATTGGCGAGATTCCAGCAGGAAGTCTCGGAGCCAGGATACATGCTAGTATTTCTGGCGAAGTGGTTGCAGTCACCGATACCGTTGTTATTCGGGCCTAGGAGGGATCACATTGGATTCGATTGGACTCATTGAGTTAAATAGCATTGCTGTAGGTTTTTATGCAGCTGACGCCATGGTCAAAGCTGCTTCTGTGAAGATTATTGAAGCTTTGCCCATTTGTCCAGGTAAATTTATGGTTTTGGTTGGAGGGGAAGTTGCCGATATTACGAACGCGGTAGAAGTAGGCGTGGAGGTAGCTGGCGATACCATCGTGGATAGCTTTATTATTCCCCGTGTTCATCCCCAAGTGTTTGGCGCCATTAATGCAGTAAGCCAGGTCCCTGCTATTCAGGCCTTGGGTATTGTGGAAACCTTCACCATTGCCTCTGGTATCATCGCGGCGGATGCCGCCGTGAAGGCAGCTGCCATCGATTTGGTGGAGATTCGCCTGAGCCGGGGGCAGGGCGGTAAAGCCTATTTTTCCCTCACTGGTGAAGTAGGGGCGGTTGCGGCGGCTGTTGAGGCGGCTGTGGATCGCATCGGCGATTCCGGGCTCTTGCTCAAGGCTGTGACAATCCCGTCTCCGCATACCGATTTAATGGACTTTCTTTACTAAAGAGTGTGGGAGGGATGACGTGGACTTTGGACGAGTAATTGGTAGAGTCGTGCTGACAAGGAAAGACCCTAAACTAGAGGGATTGAAGTTGTTAGTTGTCCAGCCCATCAATGAACATTATGAGGATCAGGGTCAACCTCTCATTGCCGTTGATTCTGTGGGAGCAGGGGCGAGCGAGACAGTCTGTTATACGACCTCGCGGGATGCATCTTGGCCCTTTGGCGGAGAATCCCCCATTGATGCTTGTGTGACGGGGATCATAGATATCACTACGATCGATAAGACAATCGGAGTGGATGAGTCATGATGATAGGACGGGTTATTGGGAATGTTGTTTCCACCTGTAAGGATCAACACTTAGGTGGAAAAAAGCTACTTGTTGTGGATGTCACCGACGAAGATGGTAAGCGAAAGTCGGTCATTGCCGTTGATGCGGTAGGGGCCGGGGTTGGTGATCGTGTCTTAGTGTTAGTCGAAGGAGGTTCGGCTCGTCAAGCCCTTGACGAACCCAAAGCTCCAGTGAATACAGCCATCGTCGGCATTATTGATTCTTTAACGGTTCATACGTAGGGGGAGAGAAGCATGGTTTTCGATGCAAGTATCGTGGATCTTGTAACAAAAATTGTGGCAGAAGTAACAGGGCCAAATCGCGGATTGAAGCGCTGTTTATGGATCGTGGAAGAGATGCCAAGGAACAGATATATCCTAGATCATGCATCCGACCAGTTATCATCTAGCTATTCCATTGATATTTTGCCCTTTACCCCAGAGCTCCAAGATCCAGAAGGACTGTTATACTCCTCCTATGGTAAGCTCTTAATCTGGTCTGATTTTTCGCCCCAGAGGGTGGCCGGTTATGATCTAGTTGTCTTATTCAACCTATCCTTAACGCGGGTTTCGAAAATCGCCCATCTCAACATCGATGATGAATTAACCGATCTCATCTTTCATTTCTTACAAACCAATGTTTCTATCTGGATGGATCGCTGGGACGAGCGCTATGAATACAAGAAGATGCGGCGCCCCTTGCAGGAAAAGGTTTTAAGTCTACTCGAGGTTTTAGAGGGTTATGGCATCGTCCAGCAGAATTTTGCCGACTTTGCCTGTGAAGGTGGGCCGGTGGATTGTAAGGAGCTACCTTCCACATTTATGGGAGTAGACGAAGTGAAGTTAGCTTTAAGGCAAGGTGCTCAGCCACAAGAACTGACAAAGAGCGGGAGGTTAACTCCCTTAGCCATAGATTATTTGAATGAGGTTGCTCGCAAGAGCAGAAATGAGGTGGAACGATGAACGAAAACGCAATTCGCAGAGAAATCGTCGAAGTGGGTAAGCGGCTCTTCCAACGAGACATGGTGGCGGCCAATGACGGAAATATCAGCGTCAGAGTTTCTGATACCACGGTTTTAATTACGCCCACCGGGGTTAGTAAAGGGTATATGGATACACAAAGCCTGCTGCGTGTGAATATTGCCGATGGCAAGGTGCTCAATGGTAATGGGAAGGCGAGTTCAGAAACTCCCATGCATCTAACCATTTATCGCAATCGACCCGATGTGATGGCCGTCGTCCATGCACATCCTCCCACCGCTACAGGTTTTGCAGTAGCAGGAATCGCCTTTGACGACATTGCCTTACCTGAAGCGGTCCTCGGTCTCGGTAATGTTGCTTTGACCGATTATGCCACACCAACCACCAATGAGGTAGCCCAGGTGGTCTTGGATAAGATTAAGTGTAGTGATGTCCTACTCTTAGCGAACCATGGTGCCGTGGCAGTGGGTGATAGCCTAACCCAAGCCTACTTCCGTATGGAAAGTTTGGAGCAGGTGGCCAAGATTACGTTGACTGCTCGCCTGCTTGGTAATGTGAATCTGCTCAATACAGAGCAGCAAAGTAGGCTGTTTGACCTGCGTGAGAAAATGGGCTTGCGGGATTATTGTCTGTCCTGTAATAATTGTGGAAACTGCACCAATCCATCGGCTGTGGAAGAACATGTGGCGTCGCAAGCCAGCTCCAATGGAGTGCCAAGCGAAGCTATGATTCGGGAGATCGTAACTCGTATTTATACGGAGCTCTCTGCCAGGACTCCTCGTTAAGCGGAGTTTATCAGGGAAAGGATTTCTCGTAAATTGAGGCAGGGGTAGTGTGTTTGGGAGCGAATATGGAAGATAAGATTCGAGGGATGTAAATGCAATTGACATTCGAAGAGAATCGTCTTGATGTGGAAATTGCTTTTCGGTACTACTACGAGCAAAAGACCCAGGGGCAGATTGCCGCCGAGATGGGTTTGTCTCGAGTGAAGGTCCAAAGGATTCTTCAGAGATGTCTGAACTCTGGGATCGTACGCATTACTATCGAGGATCCACTCGTCAAGTGTATTGAATTAGAAAAAGGCCTGGTCGAACGTTTCGGACTCAAAGAGGCCCATGTGGTCATGACTCCCTCGAATGGGGTCTTTGCAGAACATCAGGTGGCTCTAAAAGGCGGAAGTGTGTTCGATAGCAAGCTGCGGGATGGAATTACCGTTGGCGTGGCTTGGGGCAGAATGGCGAATGCTGTGGCTAATAACCTGCGGCCCGATACTCCACGTAAAGTGGATTTTGTCTCGGTTGTGGGAGGGCTTACTGCAAAGCAGTCTGTCAATCCTCTTTCCATCATCCATAAGTTGGGTGAGCTTTATGGGGGTGAGGTTTATTACATTTCGGCACCTGCGGTCGTCGATGACCTAGAAGTAAAAGAGGCTATTTTGGGCGAACGTTCGTTAAAACGGGTCTTCCGAAAAATGAACGACATTGACCTGACCTTTGTGGGGATCGGGAATGTGGCGGAGAGTTCAACTTTATCCCAAACAGGGTATTTATCCCCAGAGGAGCTGGCTGATTTTCGAGCCAAGGGAGCAGTGGGTGAGGTCCTCTTGTATCATTATGATATTGAGGGCAATATTATCGAGTCAGACTTTCACGACCGCCTCATCGGGATTGGCGTGGAGGGTTTGAAGAATATCGAAACGACGATTGGTGTGGCTAATGGAGCAGAAAAGGTCGCATCGATTATCGGGGCCATCCGTGGTGGATTCATCAATTGTCTCGTTACGGATGAGGAGACGGCGGAATCTGTATTGGCCTATCCTTAACCTAAAGGAGTGGGATTATGAAGTTACGGGCAAGATTTTTGTTGTTGGTTCTGGTACCAGTGATTTTAGTCTTCAGTTCGATTGGGGGCTACGCAATTTATCGGTTTTACCAGCAGCAGACGGAAAGTGCCATGGAGCTTACGATTAATCTCTCGGAGAGCTATGCTCAGGAGATTGAGGCAGAGCTGAATAAGGCGCTTGTGATCGCAGAGACGTTGGCGGTGACCGTGGCGAGCCAAGTGGATAAGGGACAGACCAATCGAGATGTCCTAAATAATGTCTTGCATGATGTGTTAGAGGCGAATCACAACCTGCTGGGTATCTGGTTAGGTATGGAGCCGAACGCCTATGATGGAACCGACATCTTCTATATGAATACCGAAAATCATGACGAAACGGGTCGCTTTATACCTTACTGGTATCGAGGGGAAGAAGGATTGGTCCTTACTCACCTCGAAGGTTACCAGTCCTTAGGTGAAGGCGATTATTATCAACTGGCCCTAACCACGGGGAAAAAGCAGCTTCTAGAACCCTTTTACTATGAAGTGGGTGAGGAAAACGTCTTTGTTACCACCATTGCTGTACCCATCGTTTATGGAACTCGGATTATTGGTGTGGCCGGAGTAGATTTTGCCGTTGAGTATCTGCAGGGAATTACCGCCTCCTTACAAATCTATGAAAACGGATTCGGTAGGCTCTTAACGGAGACAGGTTTTGTCGTCTATCACCCAGACCAGGAACGGATCGGCAATATTGGTGAAGAATTTGTGGCTGCTGAAGGGCAACAAATCCTTCTAGATGCTCAAGAAGATAGGATAACGTCGATGTGGACTGAATCCATCAGCCTGCAAACGGATACATATCAGACCTATGTACCCATTCGGGTGGGGGATATTGAATCGCGCTGGGTTTTTGGAGGAGTCGCGATTCAAACTGAGATGTTTGCCGGAGTTATGAACATTCTATGGCGACTGGTTTTCGTGCTAGCCATCGGCTTTATCATTCTCGGTGTTACCATTCTGGCCGTTTCTGGCACAATCACTAGGCCCATTGCTGCTCTAAACGCCTTTATTGAGAAGATCGCTGCCCTGGATTTACAGGCAAAACATCAAGAAATTATCGCTCCCTACTTGAAGCGAAACGATGAAGTAGGTACGATTGCCCGTGCGGTAGACTCCATGCAGCAGGCACTCATCGAGATTACCACCCAGATTCAAGATATCTCAGCCCGGGTGGCAACTAGGGGGCAACAAATTGCTGTTTCTGTGGGGGAAAACTCCGCCGCAATTGAAGAAGTAACCGCCTCCATGGGCGAGCTTGGTTCCAGTGTGGTCATGACCCGGGATCGTTCTGTACACATGGCAGATAGCGCCAAGGATGTTCAAGACTTGGCCCTGGGCGGCAATGAGCAGATGCATCAAACGCTACTCGCCATGGAGGAAATTGTCAAGCTTTCCCAGGAATCTAAAGAAGCTTTAGCTACTCTCGCGGGGCAGGTCGCCACGGTAGAGGGTATTCTCCAGATTATTGGAGATGTGGCTGAACAAACCAATCTGCTAGCCTTAAATGCAGCTATTGAAGCTGCCCGTGCCGGTGAGTATGGTAGAGGATTTGCTGTCGTGGCCGATGAGGTCTCAGGTTTGGCGGAGCAAACCAGCAATTCTGTGGATGAAATCCGTCAAATGGTGAGGCAGCTCACGGACAATGCTACCATCTCCACACGGCTGATGGACGGAACCGAGGAGCAAATTCGAGTGGGTAGTGATCTACTGGCCCGTACAGAACAGGCCTTCAACCAAATTACCGACAGAATCAATGTAATTGGCGATTTGGTGCGAGAACTTACCGCTGCTTTGGAAGATATGAATGAACTTGGCAATTCTGTGGGAGCTGCCGCAGAAGAACAAGCGGCTTCCATGGGCGAAATTGCTCAAACCACAGAAGACCTTTCGAGCTTAGGGGAAGAGCTACAACGATTGGCCCAGCGTTTCATTGTTTAGGTCAAAACCGTAACAAGATAGTAAAAAGGATGTGCGTCTTGGCAATCAAGCTGCACATCCTTTTTTTTATTGAAGCTTTTCCACCACTGAACGGGCGGTCTTCTTGGTCAATTCCACCGCAGCGTCACCGAGTCGCAGGGCGACCCCTGTATAAAGTAGATCAAGCATATGAACCTGGGCAATCTTCGAGCGGAGAGAACCACCCTGAAGTGGATCTTCGGCGGAGCTGGTTAGAAGCACTAGATCGGATACTTCGGTGATGGGCGATTTCACGATATCTGTGACGGCGATGGTAAAGGCACCATTTTGCTTGGCCAGACGCATGCTATCTACCGTATCCTTGGTACTACCGGAGTGGGAGAACCCGATGCAGACATCCTCTTTGGTAATATGGGCTGTAGCCATAATTTGATGATGGGCATCACTGAGGGCAAAGGACAACATCCCGATCCGTAAGAACTTGCTTTGGGCATCAAGTGCGGTGAGTCCCGATGTACCTACTCCCACCAGAAACAAATGCTTAGCCTGGATAATTCTATCTACAGCCTCGCTTAATGCCTTGGGGTTAACCAGGCGTGAAGTATCTTGCAGGGCACTGGCATTCATGGCTGTCACCTTTTCCACCAGAGTCTGAAACGAATCATCGGCCGTTAACATGCCGTGTACGGTATGATCCTTTTTGGTGGCCAGTTCTAAGGCCAGGTTCAGCTTAAGATCCTGATAACCAGAAAACCCTACGGCTTGAGAAAAACGGATAATTGTGGCCTCGCCAACGCCGCAGCGCTCGCCTAATTGTGTTACGGAGAAATAAATGATTTCACTGGGGTGCTCCAAGCAATAGTCTGCTACTCTTTTTTCTGTTGGCGTCAAAGAGGGGTAAGCACTCTTGATGCGCGCTAGTCCTCCTGAGTTCTGCAGTTCGTGTATCATCTTTATCCACCTGACCTTCTAAGATAGATCTTCGCTCAACTACCGCCAGTTTCCTCTTATCGATCCCTAAACTGGTCCCAACCATAGAGCGCAGCTCCGATAATTCCCCCATCTTCACCTAAGGAACTTAAGATTGCGAGGCGCGTGTTGGTGGTTCCAATATCGATGCCGATCAAGGAATTAACCACCAGGGAGAGAAGTATAACGACACAGAAGCTTAGCAAGGGTCGACTACATTTTTCTCGCCCTTCGTTATTCGTTAAAATGGAATTGTGCAGGAAGGAAGAGTACAGTGGATATACTAGAACGATTGCACAATGGACTCATTGTCTCGTGCCAAGCCCTAGAAGATGAACCTCTCCACGGCCCCATGTTCATGGCCGCTATGGCCCGGGCTGTCCAGTTAGGTGGGGCTGTAGGCATTCGCACCAATGGGGTAACAGAGGTTGAAGTGATCAAGAAAATGACGGGTTTACCCCTGATCGGTATCAAGAAAGTGACGAACGATGCAGGCCAAATGTGTATTACCCCAAGTTTCACCCATGCCCAGGAGCTCGCTTGGGCCGGTGCCGACATTGTAGCTGTTGATGTACGGAAAGAAAGACCCTTCGGCGAGCCCTTAGAAGAGCTTTTGCCCCGAATTCGCCAAGAGTTGAAGGTCCAGGTGATGGCCGATTGCGCCACCTTGGAGGATGCCCAGCTCGCAGCTGAAATTGGCGTGGATGTCTTAGCTTCGACCTTCGGTTTTCAGCATAATGAAATCGGGATTGAACCAGACTTTGCCCTCTTAGAAGGAATGATTGCCCTGGGCATTCCCGTGATTGCTGAAGGAGGTTTTTGGTATCCCGAGCAGGTAGTGAAAGCGTTCAAAATGGGTGCCTGGTCTGTGGTGGTAGGTAGTGCCATCACTCGACCTTTAGAGATTACCAAACGCTTTGTTCAGGCTTTAAAGAAGGAAGAAATAACCCAAGAGTGATATAAACCTGGCCCCTTGGAGCGATGATTTCGCTGCAAGGGGCGTTTTGTTGAAGTGGACGATCTCTACTCTCTTTTTCGTTAGCGACATTTGACTTCGTTCATCGTTCCCATTACACTATACGTAAGGAACCAAGTTTCCTTACGTATGATTGTAAGAAAGGGGCATAGAATAATGCTGGATATCCATGACAGACTGGAGAATGGATCTATGGAGATGAAGCGCATCAAGATTTCTTCTAAACGGCAAGTTACTATTCCCGCCAAGTATTACACGGGTCTTGGATTGGCCGATGAAGTCGATTGCATTTATACTGACAACATGCTCATTCTTTTGCCCGTGAAAAGCCACGACTCTGCTTTTTCTGAGGAGATTTTGGCAGACTTAATTGAACAAGGTTATGAGGGGAAGGACCTCTTGGAAGAGTTCAAGAAGGTAAACAAGCAAATTAGACCTGCTGTTGAACAGCTCATTAAGGAAGCTGATGCTTTAGCGAAGGCAGCATCGGTAGACTATAGGGATCGCACCGATGAGATATTTGGGTCCCATGGAGACTTAGAGGCCTAACTATGTTGCCAGTTGTATATCTGCCACAGGCAGAGAAGTATTTTAAGAAACTAAAGGACAAACAACTCAAGAGCAAGTTCAAGTCCGCGATCCTGAAAATCAGAGAAAAACCATCGATTGGGCAAGAAAAATCCGGAGATTTAAGGGGAATATTCGCCCTCGATGTCTATCATGCTGGCCAAAATTACGAACTAGCCTATCGAGTCTCACAACTGGATGACGGGGAAATAGTTGTGATTATCTTGGCCGGGACCAGGCAGAACTTCTATAAGGAGCTTAAGCGATACCTCACCTAGTGTAAATAATCTCCCGGTTACCAGTTCTAAGAGATCAAACTTGACTTTGAAGGCCCCTTGGAGCGATGATTTCGCTGCAAGGGGCCTTTTTTGCTACTATACTTGTGCTGTCCGTTTCTGTAGGTTACTAGTTATGTTTATAGATTTCCCAGCCAAGATATTTATCTAAAGCTTCCTCAATGGCCCGAGCGTGGTTACCTGGGTTAATGGCAACGTGATGTTCGAAGCCATGGTTGCAGATATGATGTAGCAAAGCTTGGAATCTCTCTACGTGGACAACACCGTGGCCTCCAAAGGTGTTTAGGGGATCGCCGGTGAGTTGCCCCTCTCCTACATAACCGCGGATTCGCCCATGTGTATCATCCGTAGAGATGCGAGCGAAGGTCAGTGCCCCTTGCTTCAGGCGACCACTCAGGGTTCCGTAGGTGTTTTCTTGCCCTAGGGTGCGGGCTAAAATTGGTGGGTAATCCATCTCTGCTGACTCGAAAAACTGCTCGGGGAAGTTACTGCAGTGGAAGAGGACTGCTTTATCCTCATCATCTCCGTAGTTGTTGTTCCAATCCACGAGTGCACTGGCTCGGCCAGAGGCAAGTTGTAAGATATACATGGAAATTGCGCCTGTCACATCGGTCTCGCAAGCACTGGGCATCAGCTGCGAAGACATCATGCTCATCAGGGTACATGGTGTAATCTGCATATATTGTTCTAAGGCATTCCAACACTGTATGGCTGAGGCATTCAGATGATTACGGGACATCCAATCATCGAGGGCTACTCCGAATTTTGCCACACGAAGCAGGGCGTTTTCCGGCACCTTGGCAGTGGATATATAGGCTTCGATGGACTGTAATTTACTGCTTATTTCTTGACTAGCGTCATCAAGCTTTTCGGCGGCGCCAACAATTTCCAGTAGATCCACTGGCTCCACAGAAATTCCATTGGCCTCGAGGAGCTTTTCGCTGAAACGCACCGTGTTAAAAGCTGCTGGACGGGCACCGACTAGGCCAATTCGCATTTTGGGCAAGCCATCAGTGATCCTGCAGATCGCTGCAAAGCGGTGTAGGTCAGAGCGAAATTCTGCCGACTTGGGATCCACTGTATGCAAATCGGTGAGCGAGTATTTAAAACCATATTGTCTAAGGTTGTTACAGACAGACATTTTGCCGCAGAAACTGTCGCGGCGATTGGAAGGGTCCATCTGGTCAAGCTCATCGGGGTAGGCATGAACGAGGATTGGTACACGCAAGCCAGACATACGTATAGCTCCCACAACGGCTTTCTCATCACCAAAGTTGGGTAGCGTAATAATGATGCCGTCAATGGTATCTCTGTTCTCCCGCAATAACTCTGCACACTTGACAGAGTCTTCGTACGTCTTAACACTCCCATATTCCGTCGCATTAGTATCAAGAGAAATCGCATTGAACCCTTCATCAGCCAAGACATCGAGGACATTTTGGCGCCCTGCTAAACACAGTTCACCCGGGAAAAAATCACGGTTCCCCACAATTACGGCGAAGGTAGTCTTTTTCATCCCCATCTCCCTCTCTAATTTTCTTCAAGTTATTTAACCCATCCTAACGAACGTTGGACTGCCTCGTGCCAGCTCCCCACAAAGTGCTGCATGTTCGGCAGATCCTGCTCAGGATAGTAATACTTCTCTAAACTAGCCTTGTGCATCGCTTCAATGTCCCTGGTGTTCCACATCCCAGCCATCAGCCCCGCCAGATATGCTGCTCCTTGTGCAGAAACTTCGTGATTCGAACTCGTTGCTAAGGGGCATTGGAGGAGATCGGCTTGGAGCTGCATGAGATACCCATTGCGGGAAGCACCTCCACCGCAGAAGATCATCTCAGTATCGATCTGGTACGCTTCTCTAAAGGACGTAAACACGTCATACACTTGCAATGCAATTGCATCTAAAGCGGCTCGCACAATATGTTCTGGCCTCGTACCTCCTGTCAGCCCGATTAAGAGCCCACGAGCATTGGGATCCCACCAGGGTGTACCTAGACCAGAAAAGGCAGGAACAAAGTAGACTCCACCAGTATCTCTGACGCTCTTGGCCATAGCTTCTGTCTCGCTGGAGTCAGAAAATAGGTCCAGACTGTCCCGGAGCCATTCAATGCCCGTTCCCGTTGCGTGGATAATACCCTCCACAGCGTATGTTATCTTATCATGGAATTGCCAGGCAATCGTTAGGCCCAATCCCTCTTTGATATCGATAGCAGACGAGCCGATGTTCATCAAGACAGAGGAACCAGTGCCATAAGTGACTTTGCCCATGCCCTCTTTGAGGGCCCCTTCGCCAAATAGGGCGGCTTGGGAATCACCAATCATGGCCAGAATGGGAATTCCATCAGGGATATCGACTAAGCCTCGGGTTGTTCCAAAATGATCCCCGCTTTTCTTAATCTCTGGTAATAAGCTACTCGGGACTCCAAAAATCTCGCAGAGTTTTTCGTCCCAGGCTAATGTATAGATATTCATCAGCTGGGTACGGGAGGCATTGGTTACATCTGTGGCATAGGACTGACCTTGTGTCAGATTCCATAAGAGCCAACTGTCTACTGTACCTAAGCAGAACTTTTCCTTACTACCAAGCTGTTCTAAGATCCACGCCATCTTTGTTGCGGAAAAATAGGGGTCAATGGGCAGTCCTGTTAGTTTGAGAATAAGGGGTTCTAGTCCATCGCTACGTAGTTTTTGGCAAGTGTCGGTGGTGCGTCTGCATTGCCAGACGATGGCTGGCATTAGGGGTTCGTTGGTTATTCGATCCCAGGCCACCGTTGTTTCACGTTGGTTACTAATGGCAAGGGCTTCGATAGAGTAATCCGCAGCGAGACAAAGTTTAGCAACCTCCCGCAACGTCTCGTAGGTGCTTTGCCAGAGAACAGCCGGATCTTGTTCGACCCATCCAGGCCTGGGATAAGCAATGGAGAGAGTACGATAGGCCCGAAAAATAACCCTCCCGGCTGAATCAAATGCCACAGAGCGGGTTCCTGTTGTTCCCTCGTCGATGGCAATAATGCATTTCTTGGCCACGGCTCTGAACACCTCCCTACTTAAGAATTGGACTCTAAGAAATCTCTTGTCCGTTGGGCAATTCCCTCAGCAGTCAGCCCATATCGTTCGCGCAACTTCTCTGCTGGTCCCCCTACGCTAAATTCGGAGGTTCCTATTCTAAGAATCTTTAATGGGTGATGTTCACTGAGCGCGGAGGAGATTGCGTCGCCGAGTCCACCATGAATGGAATGCTCCTCGACAGTAATGGCGACCCTACCGCCAGATGCAGCTTTCACTACTCCCTTAACATCTAGGGGAGATAGGGTGCTAACATTAACCACTCCTGCCTCCACTCCTTGCTTGGCTAAACTTTGGGCAGCTTCTAGCGCACGAACAACCATAGCCCCACAGGTAAAGATAGTACAGTCAGATCCGGTACGGAGCGTGCGCGCCTTGCCTATCTCGAAGGTTCCAGGCATCCCTAAGTCAACGGGGACTTTCGTCCGGTAAAGACGCAAGTACGCCGGTCCATCGAGTTTAAGCAATGCTTGCATAGCCTCTTTTGTTTCCTTATGATCGGCCGGAATAATGATTGGGAAGTTGGGCAAAGCCCTTAAGACACCTAAGTCTTCCAGTGCGTGGTGTGTGGCCCCCAGAGCTCCATAATCAAGACCGGTTGTGTTGCCCACAAGCTTGACATTGTGAGCGGAATAGACAATATCATTCTTGATTTGCTCTAGGGCTCGATAACTAAGAAAGCATGTTGCCGAACAAACCCAGGGCTGTTGCCCAGCGGCGGCAAGGCCCGCGGCAAAGCCAACCAAGTTCTGCTCTGCAATACCGACATTAAATAGTTTCGAGGGATATCGGGCAGCGAATTCGGCCAGACGCGAGGAACTGAGGGAGTCATTAACCACAGCGCTAATTCGCTCATTGTTTTCAGCGGCAAGTGCTAGTTCTCTGACAAATACATCGCGGACATCACTCACTGGAACTCCCCCTTTCAATCTTCACTAGTAGTTCAGCACGAGCCAGCTCATATTCAGATTCAGACGGGACCTTGTGGTGCCATTTGGATTGGTTTTCGATAAAAGAAACACCACGCCCCTTGGTTGTATTAGCGATAATTGCCCGTGGGGCACCATGCGTGCAGTTTCTAGGAGTAAATGCTTCCATTAGGGCACCATGGTCGTGGCCATCTACTTCCGACACATCCCAGGCAAAGCTTCGGAACTTTGCGCTCAGATCTCCCAGCGCCAAGGTACTGTCCACAAAATCACCCTGTTGCAATCCGTTTCGGTCAATGATGGCAGTGAGATTGGCGAGTTGCATGTGGGATGCCAACATGATAGCTTCCCAGTTTGAACCTTCCTGAAGTTCCCCATCACCGATCAACACATAGACATTGGGTACGATATCTCCATGATCTTGCTGGCGTAAAGCGGCGGCCATACCCGATGCGACGGACAAACCATGCCCCAAAGCGCCTGTATTATGTTCTACTCCTGGCGTTTTCAAGCGATCTGGATGGCCCATCAGCCTCGTCTCATATCCTTGATAGGTGTCGAGCCAATCTTTTGGTATGAATTCGCGAGCTGCAAGGGTTGCATAAAGTGCTCCAGCAGCATGCCCCTTACTGAGGACAAACCTATCTCTTGTAGATAATTTGGGATTTGCCGGATCGATCCTCAGAGTAGAAAAGTAGAGGACGGTCAAAATATCTAGACAGGAAAAGTCTGGTGCAATATGTCCTTGTTTGGCTTTATATGTCATTTCCAGTGACATTAACCGGGATTTGTTGCTTTGCACCTGAAGAAACGTCAGGACATCTTGAAACTTGGATCCACTGTTGCCCATCCCAACACCTCCTTTATAATTTTTAATGGCGAACTAGCTTTAAGGCAATAGTTCTTTTTTGAACGTCTAGTTCCTTCTTTGTTTCAAAATGTTTTTTTGGAACCCCTTTCTCGACGTAAGGCTGAAGGAGATTGGGTTATTCAGCAGAATCCTTACATTGGGATTCAATTCTTTGATCTTGAATAAAGAATAAGCATGTAACAAGATTGGAACAAGCAGGCCTATAATTACGATATCTAATAGGAGTGGTTCTATTGTTAGCGTTTGAACGCACCCAAGCGATCTTGAGGATTTTGCGTGACAACAAAATGGCGTCAGTACGTGAGTTGGCCGAGGAGTTCGGCGTATCTGTCGTCACGATCCGGCGCGATCTGGAGCGTTTGGAAAACGATGGTTTGGTATTGAAAAAGCACGGTGGTGCAGTGTTGCTCGATCACAATATGGAAACAGGACTCCAGCTAAGTGAACGAGAGCAACTCTACCGGAGGGAAAAGAAGTTGATTGGCGAAGCCGCAGCAAGGCTCGTGAAGCCCGGTACTTCAGTCATTCTTGATGAAGGTTCGACTTGCCTTGAGGTGGCCCGAGCACTACGTAACGCGACCGATATTACGGTCATAACAAATGGGCTTAGGGTAGGGGCTGAGCTTCTGGGCACCGGCGTTAACTTGATTTTAGTGGGCGGCGTTACGGATCATCAAAGTGCGATGCTTTATGGACCCGAAACAGAGAGGGTCTACAAGAGTCTCCGTGCAGACATTTATTTTATGGGTCTTGATGCTTTTTCGGAAGTTGACGGCATTATGGATGCCAGCGTCCTACAAGTTAGTCTTAAGAACGTGAAGGTCAACGCCGTCCAGCGAGTGATCGGTGTGGCTAATGGAGCAAAATATGGCAAGCGGGCCATGTCGCTGATTGGCCCTTTGAGTCTCTTAGATGCTCTTGTAACCGAGGGGCCTGTGGATGCCGAACTGAGAGAATGCTTGGCTCGGCATCGCATTGAGTGTATTGAAGCCTAAATTTTTATGTTCTAACAGGAACAAAAGCAAACCAAAAAGATCTAAAAAGTTCAAAATGAAAGAAGGAAATCGCTGAGCTGTAGAGTATATCTTTCTTAAGGAATTAACAAGGAGTTAGTAACCATGTCAAAGAAGGGGACGATGTTAGGGGAATTGGAAGGTGATTGTGTCTGGGTTGCGCGTCAGGGATTTTGAAGGAGAGGAGAGAGTGGCATTGTCGATGAAGATAGTTGTGCAAGGGTCTAATGGTCACATGCGTACAAGGCACCTATTTGTGGTACTTATACTCGGGATCCTTTTTTTGAGCGGATGTACGATTGCTACAGTTAGACCCATCGATCCGATAACAGGGAAAGCCATAATTGAGCAGCAAGTATTTAGCGCAGCAGATTATGTGGAGCAAAGGTGGGAGAGCCAAGTCTTGCCTTACGCACAAGCTGAAGCTGTTCCCTTCGATGTTCTCCTTGAAGGTCTTCGTACCGATAGGGAATCTACAGAGCAGAAGTACGGAGTACGGGAGGGAACCAATGCCTATAATTTCTTAGTCACTGGCACTGGAACCGTGCTTGAAGTTGATACTAGTTCCCTGATGGGGCTCTTGCATGTGGAAATGGAAGGCATAAACGATGCACCAAGGGTCAGTTTGCAAATTGGCCCTGTAATTAGGGGAACCGCTCTACGTGATGCCGTTCCATTCATTGACTTTGACCAATTCACAAATCAGATAGAGTTTGCGAATGTATCAAACCAGCTACACATGAGGGTTCGAGAAGATGTCTTATCCGGCTTTGGCAAAGAAGAAGCTGTGGGCAAAAAGATCACCTTCTATGGCGCTTTTACGCTTGATTCTTTAGATGTCTTTACAATCACCCCAGTTAATTTAAGGGTAGGTGATTAGTATGATGGCTCGTGCGGACCAAAAGGATCAGCTCGATGTTGCTTTAGAAGCGCGCAGCATTACCAAGGTTTATCCTGGAACAGTGGCCCTCGATGACGTAGACTTTCGGATCCACCGAGGTAAGGTCAACGTTTTGATCGGCGAAAACGGTGCGGGTAAGTCGACCTTGATGAAGATTTTGGCAGGCGTGGAACATGCTACTGCTGGGCACCTGTATTTAGACGGGGAGGAGGTTATTATCCAATCCCCCCAGCAGGCGGTGAAGCATGGTATCGGTATTATTTTTCAAGAGCTTAATCTCTTTCCCAACCTCAGTGTAGCCGAGAACATCTTTGCAGCTAATGAGATTAAGTCCAAACTGAACATCATTGATCATGCTAAGCAGGAAGAAACCACTCGTACTTTGCTCCAACGGCTTGAGCGGAACATTGCACCCCGTGCCTTAGTAGAAACCCTTCGGATCGGGGAGCAACAACTGGTGGAGATCGCTAAGGCGTTGGCTTTGGACGTGAAAATCTTGATTATGGATGAACCCACATCATCCCTGAGCGTCAACGAGACCGAGGTGCTGTTCCGAATTATCGAGCAACTCAAGAGCCAAGGCGTATCCATTGTATACATATCACATCGCCTTGATGAGTGTATCCGTATGGGCGACTATTTTACTGTCCTGCGTGATGGTAAGCTTGTGGCTGAGTGTACCAAGAGTGAAGTGTGTCTCTCTTGGATTGTGGAAAACATGTCTGGTCGCAAACTAGATTCAGTAGCCAATAGAGAAGCGTATGACATGACCCAGGAAGTTCTTAAAGTGAGCAATCTTTCCCTCCCTTCCTCGGTTGACAAAAATCGGTATCTCGTCAATAATGTGTCCTTTTCTCTCCATGCTGGTGAGATTATCGGAATTTATGGCCTAGTTGGGGCAGGCCGAACAGAGCTGATGGAATGTCTGATGGGGCTCCACCCAAGCGCAACCGGTTCGATTGTACTTGATGGCGAGGAAATATCGCATTTACGTTTGGATCAAAGGCTCAGAAAAGGAATTACCCTGATACCTGAGGACCGACAAAGACAGGGATTGGTTCAGAAACTGTCAGTGGAAGACAATATTACACTGGCAAACTTGAAGGAATATCTCAAGCGATTTTATCTGTCTCGCGCAAAAGAAATAGCGGATGTAAAGACTATGGTCAAACATCTATCGATTAAGGTTTCCAACGTAAAGCAAGGGATTACATCGTTAAGTGGTGGAAATCAACAGAAGGTTGTAATTGCGAAAAACCTTCTGACGGAACCAAAAGTTCTGTTGATGGATGAACCCACGCGGGGAATTGACGTTGGTGCTAAGAATGAAGTCTTTCAGATCATGAATGAGTCGGCTGATCGCGGTCTAGGAATCATCTTTGTCTCTTCGGAACTTGAAGAGATTACGCGGATGGCTGATCGAATTATTGTCATGTCTGAGGGCGATGTGACAGCCGACTGCAGGCGTGGTGAGATCACCGAGTCCGAGTTAGTCCAGGCATCTGTAGCTAGTCGGGAACGAAAAAGGAGGGAAGCCAATGAATCCGCTTAAATCAAATTCTCCTAAGTTGGCAACTGGTAGTCCTACGTCTGTGCGTCTCTTATTGCTTCAACTGAGGGCATTCCTTGCTCTAATCGTCCTTGTTGTTACATTTGCCATTTTAATGCCCAATAGCTTCTTGCATGTAAATAACCTTGTGATTTTGACGAAGCAAGTGGCCATTAATGCAATTTTAGGAATAGGGATGACATTCGTTATTCTCACCGGAGGTATTGATTTGTCTGTGGGATCCATCGTTGGTTTAACAGGCATGATCGCCGGAGGGTTGATTCACGAAGGTCTCTTATTACCGTATTTCTCTGTATCCGTGTTTTTCAACATCTGGATTGTGATGTTCATTGCATTGGTTGTAGGGGTGCTACTCGGGGCAATTAATGGGCAATTGATTACCAAGTTCAACGTACCTCCGTTTATTGCCACACTCGGAGTAATGTACATGGCACGGGGAGCGGCTTTGCTCCGTTCTAATGGCAGAACATTCCCTAATCTAGTCGGACATGAGACCCTGGGAAATCAGGGATTCGAGCTCCTCGGGCAGAGTACTTTCTTGTACTTGCCCTATCCGATTTGGATCATGATTGTGCTGGCCCTAGTGGCGGTCTTCATCTCGAAAAAGACACCTTTTGGTCGTAATGTCTATGCTGTAGGGGGCAACGAACAGGCTGCGCACTTGTCTGGTATTAGGGTGAACAGAGTGAAGCTCGTCACTTATATGCTATCCGGCTTCTGTGCTGCCATTGTGGGCTTAATTATTACCTCACAGCTTGTGGCGGCGCATCCTGCCACGGGAGAAGCATTCGAAATGAATGCCATTGCAGTTGTCGTTCTCGGTGGGACTTCCCTTGCAGGTGGTAGGGGTACCATAGGAGGAACCCTGATCGGTGCTTTTGTGATCGGTGTTCTCAACAATGGATTGGTCTTGATGGGTGTGACACAGTTTTGGCAGACAGTTATCAAGGGACTCGTGATTGTGCTAGCAGTTGTCATCGATCAGTTGCAACAGAGGGCGCAGAAGCAAGCGATGCTCCAATCGGCAGATTGATCGCAAACGAGAAGTCTCTTACGGGGGGTGAGACATGGGGAACTCGATCAGGATGTGACTGGGAAAGGTAATACTTACATGAAAAAATAAGGAGAGGTGCAAGATATGATGAAACGGCTTAATGGTAAGTGGAGTGTAATCCTCCTAGTGTCAATCTTAACGTTCGCTCTTTCCGCAGTTCCAGCTCTTGCAGCAAACAAGTTGATCGTAATTATTACACCTGCTCACGACAACCCCTTCTTTAAAACCGAAGCTGATGTGGCTAAAGCAACAGCTGAGGAATTGGGCTATGACACATTGGTCCTGGTACACGATGACGATGCTAACCGTCAGGATGAACTCATTGAGACAGCGATCGCTCGCGGTGCTGCCGCCATTATCCTGGACAACGCTGGAGCAGACGCTTCCATCGGTTCCGTGAGAAAAGCGAAAGACGCCGGAATTCCCAGTTTCCTCATTGACCGGGAAATTAATGCTACAGGCATTGCTATTGCACAAATTGTTTCTAACAACTATCAAGGTGCAAGCTTAGTGGGTGAAGCTTTCGTCGTAGCCATGGGTGAAGAGGGCAAATATGTGGAACTCACCGGTATTGAGTCCGATACCAATGCCCATGTAAGATCAACAGCTTTCCATGATGTTATTGATCAATTCCCAGGTATGGAAATGGTTGCACAACAAAGTGCCAACTGGAGCCAACCTCAAGCCTATCAAATCATGGAAACCATCATCCAAGCACATCCAGATATTAAGGGCGTTATTTGCGGTAATGATACAATGGCCATGGGAGCCTCCGCAGCACTTAAGACCGCTGGCATGAATCACGTTATCGTCTGCGGGTTCGATGGCAGCCCTGACGTAATCCAAGCCATCAAGGACGGCGACATCTATGCTACAGGTTTACAGCCTGCTGCGGACCTAGCTCGTAGAGCCGTTCAACAGGCCGATCAGTACATTCGTACTGGCAGCATTGATCAACCTGAGAAACAGTCGGTCGACTGCTATCTCGTAACGAAAGAAAATGCCCACGAGTTCGGCATCTTTGAAAAACTCTAAAGAGAAGTAACAAAACCCTCTTGACCAGGTGTCAAGAGGGTTTTGTTTGACTAAATCCAAATGTTAGAAGAGGACGCCGGCGACCAAGATGATATTACTGTAAGGAGTAAACTCGCCTGTTCGAACAACAGCCTTAGCTCCTTTGATGATCTCTTGAAACTCTGCATGGGGAACAGCATGTAGGGGAATATCCTTCGGCCACATGGCACTGAATGCTTGATGCATCTGAGGCGAGACCTCTGCTTGTTCTGTGTCAATGATCGCCTTTTCAACGTGCAGCTCTTCTAAGACTGTTTCTAAGGTTTCTAAAAAGCTGGGAACTCCATTTTTCAGGGCTAAATCGACAAACTCAACTCCGGGTGGAACTGGTAGGCCGGCATCACCGATTATCAGCATTTCCCCATGGGCCATGGTGGCGATGATCCGGGACAATTGAGCATGTAAGACACCGATTTTTTTCATCACTGAACACTCCTTTACAATAAGCTCGCTACCCACGCTACCGCCTGATACCACAAGCGGCCGTAGTGCTTCCAGCTCACAAATTCTGGAGGTCCCCAGTGGGGTCCGCAATCAGAGGCAAATACGAGACTCCGACCCTGACCGTATTGGCCAACAGCCATGAAAACATCATCGCCACAACGGGCTAGAACCGTTGTATCTGGTCTTTCCTTCAGCTGATTGTATCCGAGAAAATGAGGCCATGGCTCTTTCAGGCCAGAGAAAATTGGATGTTCTGGTATGCTCAGATCAATCTGGGCACCCTCGGGCACTTCCACTCGATCGTCGCCATCCACCATCATTGCAGGTAAGACTTCAGCTAGTGGTGTGCGCTGGTAACGAGCTACAGCATTGATGCCTGAAAAGGACATATAACCACCGATCATGATCAAGCCTCCGCCATCTTCTACGTACTGTCTTAATAGCTCTAAGCGGTTTGGCGTCTTCTGGGATGAGCTAAAGGTCTCTGGATGCAAGTAAAGAGTGTTTGACCCAATGTCACTGAGTAAAATCGCATCATACGCCCGTAAAGCTTCTAGACTCGTTGGGAACTCCCTTGGTGCTAGATGATTTGGCAGAAAGTCAACTTCACAGCCATGGGCTTTTAGACCATCAATCAACCACCTACCGCCTTCGCCATACTCGGTGGTCGTAAACTCATCGAAACCTTTCATGTGTACAGAGTGAATGATCCAACTTTCACCGGCTAACAATACCCTTGGGCCAGCCATTCGACAAAACCTCCTTTAACTAAAGAGCACGTAGAACTAAGGAAAACGACAGAAACTTAACGATACTGCTTGCGACCGAAAATCTTGGCGATTATCGCAGGATCTACCTTAACTTGACGATCGTAGGTCAATAAACCATTGACTTCTTGCATGACGTCGGTGAGCTGGGTGTAACAGAATCCACAGATTTCTTCCTCTTCCTCGAGCATGGTTACGAGTTGATCAATACGTTCTACCATGTCGTCGTAGCTCTCTGCATCTTCACCGTAGCCCCAACCTTCAGCTTGTTGTTCTTTTACCTTGACTCCGCCGAACTCGGTGACCATGATGGGCTGACCAGTGTACTCGTAGCCATCGAGGAGCATGGGCAGTCTGTTTGTGAAGGAGCGGGCGTGACGGTCCTCTTTAAAGGCAGCATAACTTTCTTTCAGGCCCTTGGCATCTTGATTATAGTCATGGATGGCGATGATATCTGTAATGGCCATCTGCCAACCATCATTGCCCACAACGAGCCTGGTTGTATCCAGCGATTTCGTTAGGTAATACAGGGTATTCATATGGTTCGCGAGCCTCGGGTCTTTACTACCACTGACAAGCTGATCTACGCCCCAGGACTCATTGACAGGAACCCAAGCCATAACCGATGGATAGTTGTAGTGTTCAACCACAAGTCTTTGCCATTCATCGGTCATGTTGAGGGAAACCTCTTCGTCATAGAAATAGCAGGCAGCCATCTCACACCAGGTCAGTAAGCCCAGCTGGTCGCAGTAATAATAGTAGTAGGGGTCTTCGAATTTCTGATGCTTGCGGGCCCCGTTAAAACCAAAGGCCTTGGTCATTTCCACATCGTACTTGATCTCATCGATACTCTCTGGCGTATAGATGCCCCGAGGCCAAAAACCTTGATCGAGAACCATGCGCAGGTAATAGGGTTCATTGTTCAAATGGATCTTGCCATTTTTCACACTGATTTGGCGCATACCCACATACGTCTTGACCTCATCGAGGAGCTTTTCATCTTGGAGCACACGAAACTCTAGATCATATAGATGGGGCTCTTCTGGCGACCAAAGCTTAGCTTCGGGAATCGCGATGGTAAAACCTCCATCATTGCGGGGGATTAAATCGCCATATCTGTGATGCCGCCGGGCTACTTCCACAGAAGTCTCACTTATGACTTGGCCTTTCTCCTTCACGGTAACTTTTAGGGTAACAGGCTCCGAGAAGTTGTTAAGCCAGTAATGCACTTTGACAGTGTCGTTTTCAATGTTGGGTTCTAACTTCACATGGTCGATACTGGTTGTTCCCACAGCTTCGAGCCAGACAGATTGCCAGATTCCAGTCACCGGGGTATACCAACAAGCCCAGCAACCTTCAGCCCGGGCCGTCTGCTTACCCCTAGGTTGATTGATACTGGGGTGGTCTTCCACCCTGATAGTGACCTGGTTCTCTCCTTCGACTAGGTAATCGGTAATATCGAACTTAAAGCCTACATACCCACCCTTATGGGTACCCACATATTTTCCATTTACCCAAACCATAGTGAGGTAATCAACTGCATTAAAGTTGAGCACCACCCGATCATCTTGCCAATCACTGGGAATGCTAAAGGAGCGCTGATACCAAACCACCGGATGGATTGTGGTATCATGGATGCCACTTGCTTCTGATTGGTAGGCAAAGGGAACGATGATCTGCTGCTGCTTGATGGTATCCTTGTACCACTCCTGCAAGACCCCTTGATTCTCATCATCAAACGCGAAATCCCATTGTCCATTAAGGGTGATCCAACGATCTCGAACAAATTGCGGTCGTGGATACTCTGAACGTTGTAACATGAACTTTCATCCTCTCAAAGTGTTATGTACTGTGTTGTGCTGTGCTGGATTATCCTTTTAACCCACTGAAGGCAATTCCCTCAATGAATTGTTTTTGGAACAACATAAAGACGACTAAGACAGGGAGGGTGGCAATAAAGGCACCTGCCATCTGGATTCCATACTCTCGTCCGTAGTAGCCCACCAGCGTTGATAAACCGATGGGAAGGGTATACATGTCATTGGATGAGATGGCAATCAAAGGCCACATGAAATCATTCCAGGTCCAGACAAATGTCAGGATACCTAAGGCTGACAAGGACGGTTTGGCCAAGGGTAAGACAATTTGGAAGAAGATGCGATAACGGCTGCAACCATCAATTAAGGCCGCTTCTTCTAAATCCAAGGGCAGGGATAGGAAAAACTGACGAAGCATGAAGACTCCAATGGCCACACCCAGCCTCGGCAGTGCTAGAGACAGATGAGTGTTCAGGAGCGACATTTCGTTGAGTACAAAAAAGAGAGGAATCATGGTTACTTGGGCTGGAACCATCATAGTGGCAATGACGGTTAGAAAAAGGATATCCCGACCAGGAAACTTGATGCGGGCAAAGGCATATCCAGCCATGGAATTGATTAAGAGCACTGTTACAGTTGTGCCAACGGCCACCACAACACTGTTAAAGATCCAGCGAAACAGATCTGCCCTTTGCAGTACACCCTTGTAGTTATCCAGTGTAAAGACCTCTGGAATCCAGTGGGGGATAGCTTGCATGACCATGGATTCTGGTTTAAAGGATGTAGAAATCATCCACAAAACAGGTAGAATCCAGATGACTGCTACGAGCGTAATTACGATGGCCCCCAGGTTCTGGCTGATTCTATTCATAAGCTTCGATTTCTTCATGCTCCTACACCTCCTTTGAACCCATGATTTTCCATTGGATGAGGGTCAAGATCAACATAATGGCAAAGAGAACATAGGCCATGGCTGAAGCATAACCCATCCGGAAATAACGGAATCCTTGTTCATAAAGGTACTGTACCATGGTCCGGGTCTTGCCATAAGGTCCTCCACCGGTCATGACGTATACCTGGCCGAAGATTTGAAACGAAGAGATAATTTGCATGATGATGACAAAAAACATCGTGGGTCGTAGCATGGGAATTGTGATCTTAAAGAAGCTCTTGATTCCATCCGCTCCGTCAATTTTCGCCGCTTCATATAATTGCTCAGGTATATCTTGAAGTGCTGCCAAAAAGACAATGACATTAAATCCAACCGTCCACCAGATGGTGGCCAGAGCCACCGCGGGCATGGCGGTGGATGCTTCGGTGAGCCAGCCCATGGCAGAAAGGCCGAGCTTACCTAGGTAATAGTTGACGAGTCCATAGTTCCGCTGCAACATCCAGCGCCAAATCGCACCCACAATCGAGACCGTTAATAGGTAGGGAAAAAAGATCATGCCCCGGGCCATGGATCGTCCCCGGAATTTCTTGTTGAGCCCTGTGGCAAAGAGGAGACCTAGGATAACCAGGGGTGGAGTACTAAGAACAACGAAGTAGACTGTGTGCCAAAGTGAATCCCAAAAGGTACCGTCATTCCATAGGGTTACGTAATTTTTTACACCAATGTACTTGGGGGCGCCGAAAATCCCCCATTCGTGGAAACTCATGTAGAGACCTTGGATTAAGGGATACAAAACGACAGTAAACAAAAAGAGCAAATAGGGTAGGAGAAATACGTATCCGGCTATCGTATCCGCTGTTTTTGCTTTCAAACGCCAAGCTTTCACGAGTTATCACGCCTTTCCAGAGTGAGGAGAGTGTGGCGCATAGGCACCACACTCTGGTAGATTAGCGAATTAAGCTGCCGATGACCTGTTCCATGGTGCGGAGTGCATCTTCAACGGATTTGGCGCCGGCGACTGCAGCTTGGACTTCTTCCGATACGGTTGTTTCGATCTCTAGGATGTTAATATCCTGAGGCAAGAAGGCCGCAGTTTCAGCTTGAGCTGCATAGTCAGGACGATAGGGCAGTGCCTGGAATTCAGCACTATCCAATACGGATTGTCTGACAGGAATGTGACCAGCCAAAGCCCATTGGTAGGAATTCGCTGTCATCCAGTCGACGAACTCGATGATGGCATCCATCTTCTCGGTGGCAATTGGTCCACGCTGTACTGGAATGATGAAGCTGTGGGAGTTGGCCCAGCCGGCATCGATGTCATACAGATTTGGATAAGGTACTACGCCAAAGTTGAGGCCTTCAATCTGCTCGAAATAGCCAGTAGCCCATACTCCGTTGATGTGCAAAGCGGCATCGCCTTGGGCGAAGAGTGCAACAGATTCATCATAGTCAACGACGAGCTGTGGATAGTCGAGGGGAATCGAAGCCCACCAAGTGAGGGTTTCAAGAGCCTCAGGGCTGTTGACCAAGACAGTGTTACCTTCAAAGAGGTCGCCGCCAGCTTGTTTCAGCAAAGCAAACCAGCCTCTGTAGCCGCCTCCGCCTGCATACTCTAGACTGAGAGGATAGTGACCTGCGTCGTGAATCTGATCAACGAGGGCCCGGAAATCAGCTGGGTTATCAGGGTTCTCGAACTCGCCTGCAGCGTTAAGTAGGCCAAGCTCACCAAGGATGTCCTTATTGTAGGGGTTGCTGAACAGACAGATATCAGCAACACAAAACCCAGTTTTGGTTGGGAAATAGCCAACTTAAAAAATGGGCAAGAAGAATTCGGAGCTTGCGCTCCAAGTTCAACACCAACAGTTGCATGGCAATAACAGTCTCACAGGTGTCCTGGAGCCGTGTCATGACTAATCCAAGTCCGTAAAAGCGTTTGCCCTCTCCGAA
>JAAYOK010000207.1 GCA_012520355.1 Bacillota bacterium
GCGATTAATCCTACAATGAGTGCCGGTATCGTATTGATGATGGTGGCCGAGACTGCAGAACGCTTATCAATCGCGATCAAGGGAAAGAGTGCGTCGCCGTCTTGTGATAAGGCATTAGCTAGTAAGGCTGCGAAGGGTACCATGCCCCTGGTGTAGAGAGTGACAAAGATAATCTGCGGACCACAGCCAGGAATCACCCCGATTAAAGTGCCAATCACGACTGCCATCAAGCCGGTTTGACTGAGAAAGCTCGTGATGGCAAGCTCGCCTGTGACATAACTACCAGAACCCAAACCCAGCACAAAGAACTCATAGGCCAGGTAGGCGGCAAAAACCCAGGTTCCCACGAAAGCTGTCTCTTGGGCGTTGTGGATAAAGGTCTCTTTGAGGCTGGACAGCTTCATCTCGGATTCTTCATGGGTGTCGGCAGCCAGGAACTTATTGCCCAAAAGCATCATCACGATGGAGAGGGTGGTTCCGACAATACCAAAAATTAAGCCGAGATTAGGAATGAAAAGCTCATTCAGATCAACCTGGAAGAGATCTAAAACGCCTAGGATTAAACCAAGAGAAATGATCACCCAATAGACCAAGTAACCGCGGTGCGTCACCTTATAGCCAAGACTATCCACATCCTGGTGCCCTTTTGTATCGTGGTGAAGGATTAAGTCAATTGGATCCCCTTCGTCGTGGCCAATGTGGGTCCAGGCCCCATGGTCAATGCCCGTTTCGTTTTGAAAGATACTATGATCCAGGTCGTCATGGACCTGATGGGTCTTTTTCTTTGTTTCTTGTGCTTTCTTGTATTTTTCCAGGAGCTTATCACCAATGGGGAAAAGATCGACGATGTAGCCTGACGCCGCGGCCACAACAAAGGAAATGGCCGATACCAAGACCCACTGCTTGGGCATGGTTGACATTAGGACAAAGGCCGAATCACCCATGGTGGCCAAAAGCGTTGCAATTACAGTTCCAAAACTCACGACACCCCTGGGAAAGAGGGGCATTACAAAAATCGCACCGCCGCAACCGGGAGTTAGCCCTAAGAGTGCTCCAATGATGGGCTGGAACCTTTTGGCATCTCCGATGGCCTTCACCAAACGTCCGGCTAGGAGATAGTCCACGTAGCCAAAGAGCAGGAGGACAGCGCCAACGAATACCGTTACCTGAATAAATGAGTTTTCCGCACTGACGACGATTAGACCCAAAATTTCTTCGAACAATTGCCTTCACCTCGCATTGTGTGTACAATGGATTCGATTGCCTTCCCAGAAGTGAACATCTGATAGTCCATCTTCCCATTGGGGATGTTACTTCTTGGGAAATTTCCGGGTTGTTAGAGAGGAAATCCCTAACCCGCGGACGTATCATCACCATAGTATTCATGGAACATTTCCATGCAAAACCAGCCTTACCATGACTGGCAAGGCTGTCTATGAAAGCAACTATTTAGTCTTTCTCAAGCAGCGCCTGAATTTGATCGACTACGTCCTGTGATGTGAGTTTGGCGAGTTGAGCCCAAAAACTGTCCGTGGCGCCACCTACAAATTCGCTGACTATCTTAGTGCCATTTTGATTCCAAATTGTGACTTTGGGACGTTCTCCTTGAACGCGAAAACGCACGAAAAAATCGCCGGCTTTGAACATGGTGTTCATCTTTATTACCTCCCCTCATAAATCTTTATACCCTGCCTAGGCTCGAAAATCCTGCCAGCAGAACACGTTTCTTGTTAAGAAATCTTTATTCGGGACAACAATTTGAAAGGGACGATCCATGTGCTGTATGAAATGGGGAAGGCTGCGTCCTTCATCTTTATTGCTGAACTTGGGGACAAGACCCAAATCCTTGCCATGACGTTTGCGTTACAGTTTTCCATCCGCCAAGTGCTAGCGGGGGTTGCCCTGGGTTCGTTTCTAAATCACGGTGTCGCAGTCATTATCGGTGCTTATCTCGCTCACATTATTCCCCTTTCCACCATTCGCCTAGGATCTGCCCTACTCTTTTTGGGCTTTGGCCTGTGGACCCTCGCTAGTAAAGGTGATGAAGAACATAACCCAACCAAATCTGCCGCGAGCCCCATCTTGGTCGTGGCCCTCGCCTTCTTTATCGGCGAGTTAGGCGATAAGACGCAATTGACTGCCATAGCCCTTGCTTCGAATGCTGTAACGCCTTGGGCTATTCTCGTAGGGACTGTCATTGGCATGGTACTCACCAGTCTGGTGGCCATCATTGTCGGCAGTAAGCTCGGGGAGCGGATTCCCGATTTTACTCTAAAAATAGTATCGGGTAGTGTTTTCATAGGTTTCGGACTCGTTCATCTCATCCAGACCGTCCCGTCCCGTTTTCTGACGCTACCTAACGTGACCCTCTTTGTGCTGGTTCTAGTGAGCCTCCTGGCCTATCTTGTTGTACCCCTTGTGAGGGAAAGAAGAGGGCAAGAAACTGAGCTGGGAGCCCTTAGGACGGCTGCAGGGCAGCTCCATGCCTTAGAAAAGGCACTAGGGGAAATCTGTTTAGATGAAGAGAGATGCCGGAATGAAAACTGCCCGGTGGGGTACTGTAAGCAATTGATAAAAGAAGAACTACGGATGAGCTCCACTGGGGGGCCCGGGCGAGAAAAACCTCGTTCTGTGCGACAACCTTATGTAAAGAGAGAGCAGGCCTTTGATCGAAGGCGTGTCGATCAGGTCCTGCAGATGCTAGAAACGATGGATTTACGTCCGGCTATCCGCCGGGAGTTAAAGGAAAATCTGGAAAAACTCCTTCGTTAGGTGGTTTTTCAGTCTTCGCCGAGAATGCGGATTTCTGGTTCTAGGGCGATGCCGAACTCCTCTAGGATGGTTTCTTGGATCTGGCGA
>JAAYOK010000208.1 GCA_012520355.1 Bacillota bacterium
AAGTTCTAACAACGACCAACCAGATTTCTAGGTTAAGTTTTAGATTCTGCAATACCTCTATATACGTCGAGCCCGGTCTTAGCTGCAGAATTTTTGCTAATCACTTGCTAATGAACTCCCCACAAAGGGGCATAATTTGACGGACTGGGCAACATGCCAAAAAAGAAAAGTGCCAGCTAGATGGATATGCTGACACTTGGCAGTACTAGGTGGAAAGCGCCCCCAAGGATCCCACCTTCGGCACCATTACTGAATTCGTACAATTGTGTGAGGGCCAGGCCCCTCACACACAAGTCTCGCCTGAACCCGAGGCACCGCCGATGGATAAAACGCACCAGTCTCTTTCCATTCTTCTCCCCTACTTTCTCAAGTCGTAAACATCAGATAAAGTGCCGTTTTCTACATATACATCGTCCAGATTCAAAGTCCCTAGCTTGATCTCACTCCGCTGAACATGGTGCACAAGCATATTTCACCGCCTAACGGTGATACTAAAATGTGTGTAAACCATCACAGGAGGCGAGAATTAGATGAATCCTTTCGAACAAAGGCCTATGAAGCTTGACGATGGCATCGGGGATTGGCTGAACCTATACCCCAAGCCGTATAATAAGCAAACGGTCGATCCCTATACCAAGATCCGCATCATTCTCATGAACGGAATTGAAGTAGAGGCCACTATCTTTAAACACCATTTCCACCGTACGTGTCAGAATAATGACTTACGGAGGGAAATTGCCTTAACCCGCCGTGTTGAGCAGCAACAGCAAAAGCGCATCAACTGGCTGAAACCCATTGAGGAAAAGGTTGTGGAGACGGCGATTGGTTATGAACACTTGGCCACCGATCTGACGGCTTGGCTCGCCATGAATGAACCGGATCCCTATGCCAAACAAGCCCTGGATTTTGCTCTGCTAGAAGATTTTGACCATCTCTATCGTTTTGCCAACTTGCTTGATCTCGATGAACAAGTTCCTGCAGAAAACTTGGTAAGGAAGTATGTGGACATTATTCCCGGTCGCCCAACCATTGCGGAGCATCGCTACCCCTTTGATTCAGTGCGAAATCCGTTAGATTTTAAGACCGCGGATAACCAAACCAAGGTCAATGCTCTGATCATTGTCGCGGCTGAACAGCAGACCATGAACTTCTACATGAACCTCGGCCCCTACTACTACACCGACCTCGGGCGCCAACTCTATCAAGAGATTGCCATGATCGAAGAGCAGCACGTAACCCATTACGGATCACTTTTGGACCCGAAATGCACCATGCTGGAGAATCTGCTTCTCCATGAGTACGTGGAGTGCTACCTCTACTACTCCTTCTACCAAGATGAGACTTGCCCCAAGACCAAGTCCCTCTGGGAAATGCACTTCCAACAAGAGGTTGCCCACCTCCATAAGGCAACAGAGCTTCTAAGGAAGTATGAAAGCAAAGATTGGCAACAGGTAATACCTAACGGTACTTTCCCCAAGCTGCTTCAGTTCCACGATACACGGGATTACGTACGGAAAGTATTAGGCGAACAGATCCTGTTAACGGCCAACCGGGAAAACTATGTGAACGTCCAGGATTTGCCCACGAATCATGATTTCTTCTTCTACCAAGATAAGGTAAACCATGATGTGAGCAATGTACCTAGTCATGTAGTGATTCAAAGCCACCAACGACAGTTCACCACCGACTATCGTAGTGAATCGGCACCTCATCCCGTGGAAGAACTCCGCGATAGAAAGGTCGACAATACGAGTATCGCCCGCGAAGCAGGTGTCTTAGCCGGAGTCTGATTTCGTCAAATTGTGTGGGGGCCTGTCCCCAAAAAAGATACCGCTAACATGTGTTGAAACACACGTTAGCGGTATCTCGTTCTGACCACCAAGTAAAACTTCTGTCATAGGGCAACGTGCTTCCTAAAACAGACTTGCCAACCAATCAAAGAGATTGTATTTCGAGAACACTGCAACCGCGATGAGCGATACAGTCGACATAATCTTGATCAAAATATCCAGCGAAGGCCCAACAGTATCCTTGAGAGGATCACCTACTGTATCACCTACAACCGCAGCAGCATGCGTTGGACCGCCTTTGTCGTGACCATTGAGGGCTCCCGTTTCGATCAATTTCTTGGCGTTATCCCAGGCGCCACCGGCGTTTCCGGTGAAGAGGGCCAACATGATCGCAGACATGATAGAGCCGATTAAGACCCCACCGACGAAGTTAGCTCCAAACACGAAGCCAGCTAAGATTGGGAAGAGAACGGCCATATAAGATGGCACCTTCATTTCCTGTAAAGCTCCCTCAGAAGCAATGGCGATACAAGACCTGACATCGGGTTCTTCGCTTCCATCCAGAATTCCCGGATGTTCCTTGAATTGACGACGAACCTCGTCTACCATCTTGCGTGCTGCTTTCGTCACAGATTCGATCAACATTCCAGAGAACAAGTAAGGTAGCGCCGCACCCACTAAAGCACCGACTAATGTCATAGGATTGATAATATTGAGGATCGGATCCACGTCTGGTGGTGAGAATGAAAAGATGTAAGCCACCATTAGAGATGTGGCCGCCAAAGCCGCAGACCCGATGGCAAAGCCCTTACCAATAGCAGCAGTTGTGTTACCAACCGAGTCAAGTTTGTCAGTAATCTCCCGCACTTCATGATCCAACTTACTCATTTCAGCAATACCACCAGCATTGTCAGAGATAGGACCATAAGTATCAACTGTTACGGTGGTGGAGACAAAGGAGAGCATACCAACGGCGGCCATGGCAATGCCGTACATTCCGGCCACACCGTAGGCGGCAATGACAGTGGCACCAAGAACCAGCACTGGAGCCATCGTGGAAACCATACCCACCGACAGGCCCTGGGTAATGGTGAGAGCCGGACCTTCCGTACTGGCAGCAGCAATCGTTTTCGTTGGTTTATAGTCATAACTGGTGTAATACTCAGCAATAAAGCCAATTAAGACACCTGCTACAATACCTAAAACAGAGGCTAACCAGGGAGAAAACGCCCCGAAGCTAAAGTTCAGACCCGTTAAGTCCTCGCCCCCGAACATGAACCAACTCCCCAAACCAGCCAGCAAAATAGTGAGACCAGCTGAGACCCAAGTGGAGATATTCAGCTCACGATGCGGATCTTCAGAGAGCTCTTTCCGGATGATATAGGCAATACCAATAATACAGGCGAGTATGCCAAAGCCAGCAAGGACCACGGGGTACATAAACATTTTCCTTAAGGCCGATTCTGTCATCCCGCCATTTTTTGCCTCGCTGGAGAGGAAAAGATGGAAGGCCAGAATCACTGCAGACGAGATCGCGCCCACAAAGCTCTCCAATAGATCGGAGCCGAGGCCAGCTACGTCCCCCACATTGTCACCGACGTTGTCAGCGATGGTGGCAGGGTTTCGAGGGTCATCTTCTGGAATACCCGCTTCCACTTTACCAACTAAGTCAGCACCCATGTCAGCTGCCTTGGTGTAAATTCCGCCGCCGACGCGGAAAAACATGGCAATAATCGAGCACCCAAGGGCATAACCAGAAATGGTCATGGTAAAGGGGGAAAACTCGATTCCCAACCAGTTTCTCACCAAGTACACGTTTTCAATGGAAAGCTGCTTAAGGAGAACTCCAAAGACCACATAGACGATGACAAGACCCAAAAGGGCAAAGCCCCCTACACAGAGTCCCATGACGGAACCACCCTGAAAGGCGACCTTTAGGGTTTGTCCCAGTTTCTTACTGGTTCTAGCAGTGTTTGACACCCGCACATTGGCATAGGTCGCAATCTTCATACCTACCACGGCCGCGAGGGAACTCATGGTAGCACCAATGACAAACGCCGCTCCCACATACCAACCAACCGCAACACCCATCAACAGGGCAACGATTATACCAATAATAGCAATCATGCGGAACTCATATTGAAGGAACGTAATCGCTCCAAGCCTAATCTGAGACGCAATATTTTTCATCAACTGAGTGCCTTCATCCATTTTCTTTACAGAGTAAAAGTTAAAACCTGCGTACAGTAGCGCTAGTACACTTACTAGGAATACTACGACAAGCCAACTCATGCTTTAGCACGTCCTTCCTATGCATTGTTGTTTTTTCGGCTATTTGAGGACTCCTGATTCATGTATATGATCATCTAGAGGAAGTAGATCCTGTCCTTCGAATACTTCACCTAGTAATACGGGAACGGACGATAAGGAGAAAGCCTGTCCCCTCCGGTGGTCAAAAAGGGCTAACGATTCAGGGCCTCCACCTGATCAACGATATGATCATAGCATGTTTACCCGAGTCTAACAAGAGTTATGAATGGATTTTTTGCTTGTATCACGGTGTTTGAGGTCCATTGTTCTACCGTTCACAAGCTCCTTGAGGGCATTACACAAAATTTTCTTCACTTCTAGGAAGCATACGATGCACCACCTTTACTAGCTGTGCAAGCCTCATCTCAGTCCCAATAAGAACCAAAAAAAAGCGGCCAAGGGTAGATCCCTTCGGCCGTTTTCTTCGAGATAAAAACACCAGCTAAAGGCTTGCGCCCTCCCTGGTTCGGTGTAGCGCACTCTGCCGGCTTCGATCCGACCGTAATTCGCTGAAAAAAGTCGAGTAGGACTAAAATACTCTTGGTATAATGGACTCACTGAAGGGAGGGAAAACCTTGCTTAAAGAACTCAACCAGGTGATGGACTATATCGAAGAGCACCTAGACGATGAACTGCCGTTAGAACTGATTTCAAAGTACGCTGGTGTCTCTGACTACCATTTCCGAAAAATCTTCTATTATTTGTCAGGCTTCACCCTCGGTGAATATGTGAAAAACAGAAGACTCTCAGAGGCCGCTTTGGATCTTCTTGCGGGAGAAAGTGTGACCGATGTTGCCTTGAAATACGGATACCAATCTTTAGATGGTTTCACCCGGGCCTACAAAAAATGGAGCGGTCACCTTCCGTCGGAAGCCATGAAAAAGGGCCTAGGAAAATCCTTTCCCAAACTCTCATTTATCATCTCTGTTCAAGGAGGAGTCAACATGGATTTTAGAATCGAAGAAAAACCGGCCTTTAACTTGGCCGGTGTTAGCAAGCGGGTGCCGATGCAGTTTGAAGGCATCAACCAAGAAATTGTTAAGCTAGCAGAGAGTATTACCGAAGAGCAGCGCAAAGAAATGCGTGCTCTGCAAAACATGGAACCCTATGAGATCATCAATGCGTCCTACGAAGCCGACGCCAAGTTCATGAAAGAGGAGGGCTACTTGACCCATCTGATTGGGGTCTTAACCACTGAAGAGGACATTAGTCCCCTCTTAGACAAGGTACCTGTGGCTGCCTACACCTGGGCCGTCTTTCCCAATGAAGGACCTTTCCCCGCCACACTGCAAAACACTATGGCCAAGATCTATGCCGAGTGGTTACCGTCATCGAACTACGAAGTCATTGACGCCCCATCCTTTTCCTTCACGAAAATGGATCCAGAACAATGTGGCCACGCCTACAGTGAAGTGTGGATCCCTGTGCGCCGAAGGTAGGTACCGCCATCAGAACAATAGGAATTTGTCCATGATCAAGTCTGATAACACACTCTGATCAAGAAATGGTACGATGGGGCTGATGGCTTGGACTCCATCTGTCTGTATGGCTTGCCGGGCGAGTTCGTTCAGAAATTTCCTATTCAAAAAAGGGGCAATGGCTGCGAAATGTTTCAGTCCATGCTTGGCATACTCCCATTCTGCTATCTGAACTAAGATATCTTGTGAAAGAAAAGGGGCCATGCCGGTAAGTGCTGGAAAACCTTGTTCTTGGTAGCAACTCATGGCCAACTGAGCCAGAGTTTCGCTACTGAGAAAGGGCAAGATTCGCTCCACAACTTCTCCCTCAGAAAACATCTCTTCAGCCATTCTGTCCAGAAGGCCTTGTTCGACAAAGGGTGCTACCGCGCCTAAACGATCATAGTCCCCACTTTCCGCTAGCTCACGAGCGAGCTGGTGGGCAACGTCGCTACTCACAAAGGGCAAGATTTCCACGATTTCCGACAGTTCGAACGACGATTTTACCTTGGAGAAAATCTCATTGGCCTGTTCTGGCTTTAGCAATGGAGCAATCTCCGTGAAGTCCTGGGCCGTAATCGTGTTGCTCTGCAGGTATTCGGCACTCCTCTCCTGGACAACACTCTCTAGCAGTTCGGATTTCTGACCCAATAGCTCATCAATGGTGACTTCAAATAGTTCCGCCAGTTCTGGGAGTTTGGCGATGTCCGGCATGGACACGCCCCGCTCCCAGTTCGATACTGCTTGAAAGCTAATACCCACTTTGTCAGCAAGTTCCATCTGGGTCATGTTATGGGCTTTTCTTAGTTCCGATATCTTCGACCCTACTCTAACCATATTAAACATAATCAAAACCCTCCCTTACCTGTATTGACTTACAGGTTAATTGTAACGAAATGGTCGATGGATCTCTAACAAGTGTTGGTTGAGTCAGCAATTTTCGGAGCTCAACGTTGGGTTGAATGGCCCACATCTGGCGTAACCCACTTTTCTCCCACCTATGGTACGAAAGTTAGGGATCCCAGCCCATCCAGGCAGGAGTCCTTCCTTACCAGCCGAACTCTTTGACGTATCTAGCGAAAGACGCCCGAGATGGCTCCGAAAGGAATGGACAAGATGAACGTAGAACTTTTTTCTACCGCGCAGACGCACTTTAAAGGAAACCTACACACCCACTCCACCATTTCCGATGGTATGCGCGATCCAAAGGAGATTGCAGACGCCTATCGGAAGAAAGGCTATGACTTTCTAGCCTTCACAGAACACTACACCTTCACGTGGCTTCAGGAGCTTAATCAGCCTGACTTTCTGATTCTGCCTGGGATTGAAGCCGGTTGCAGTGCCCCAGGACCATACCAGATTCACCATGTCGTGGGTATTGGGGGAGCAGACATCCAAACTGAGCATTTCCAGAACTTCGATCATAGCCAGCTCCATGGCACCACTGGAGCCCAGACTGTAGTTGATACCCTGCAAGAGCAAGGATACCTTTCCATCTATTGCCACCCAGTCTGGTCCAGGCAGAGTTTTGCCGAAATTGCCCAGTTGGAGCGTTTTCAAGCCATTGAAGTCTATAACCATAACTGCTATTTAGAAGACCACACCGGCCACGCTTCCTATTACTGGGATGCCTTTTTGCGGCAGGGGACGCGCATTTGGGCTGTGGCCACAGACGATTCCCACCAAAAGGCGGAAGATTTTGGCGGTGGTTGGGTCGTTGTCAACGCCCCTTCCCTCACTGTGGAAGCCATCAACCAAGCCTTACTCCAAGGATCGTTCTATTCCTCCAATGGACCTGCCATCGAAGCCTATGGGGTGAAAGATGGAAAGGTTTATGTACGCTGTTCGCCAGCGGTTTCCATTCATTTCGTTGCCTTTGAACGGCGTGGTGGAAGTTTCCATGCCACCGGTGATCGCTTGCTGACCGAAGCCACCCACACCCTGCATGGTGATGAAAAATACGTACGGATCGAAGTTGTAGATGAACGGGGGAGAACCGCTTGGAGCAATCCCATTTTCTTTTAACGAAGTGGCGCACCCGTATTCTAGGTACGCTCTGGCTGACCTACGCCGTTATGTATATTGGCAGGGTGAATATGGCCATCGCTCTGCCCTTTATTGAGCAGGAATTTGGCTGGAACACAGTTACCCTAGGCCTGATTAGCGGTAGCTTTTTTTGGGTCTATGCCCTAGGTCAACTGGTTAACGGCACACTGGGCGATCACTTTCCAGCCCGCTATTTTGTCTTTGTGGGCCTCGTGGGCACAGCCCTCATGAATCTCGGTTTCGGTCTCAGCCAAAGCTTTGCGGCCATGGTCGTATTCTGGGGCCTCAACGGGGTCTTCCAGTCTATGGGTTGGGGACCCATTCTCAAAACAGCCTCAAACTGGACGGCCCCCTCGGAGCGGACCAAGGTCTCGGCCTTCTTGGGTACCACCTTTGTCCTGGGTTCCCTGATTTCCTGGTTCCTTTCTGGCCAGATCCTGGCGAAATTCGCCCGCTGGGAGTTGGTCTTTTGGCTTCCTAGTCTTATCTTGGGGATCCAAGCGTTCTTATGGCTGGCCATAATTCGAGATCACCCCAGGGATGTGGGCCTCACCATCGTCGCCTCTGGCTCCACGCTCCAGGAGAGAAAACCGCCACTTAAGCTGTACTTCCAGGATACACTGGTGTTTCTGCGCCAACCCAAGTTCTTGTTTTTGGCCCTGATCACCATTATTCAGGGTATGATCAAAGACGGTATCAACCTTTGGACTCCCATTTTATTGGTGCAAAATCATGATCAATCCATTGGAGTTGCAGCCATCTATGCCCTCTTGGTCCCCACCTTTGGCTTTTTAGGGGTCTTGCTCGCTAGTTGGTTGAATCAAAGAGCCAAAGGTCATGACGAGTTGACCATTACCATTCTTTTTTCCCTGGGTGTAGTTTCTGCCTTGGCTGTGCGCTTGGTCCTAAGCGGCGATTCCCTCTTAACCCTCACCCTTATGATTGGGCTTTGCTCCTTAGTGATTAATGGCATCAACAATCTTTTACTATCGTCGATTCCCCTTCGCTACGCCCAAAGCGGGAAGACGTCCACCTTGGCTGGTTTCTTAGACTTTGCTTCCTATGTAGGTTCCGGTTCCATGACCATTCTCACCGGAATTATCCTTAAGAGCTGGGGGTGGCAAACCCTCCTCGTAGGTTGGGTGGCCCTCTTTGGCCTAGGTGGCCTTCTGATGCTAAGTCGCCTGGTGATTCCAGGCTTCCCGTCGAAGACGGAAAGCGCCACAAGTGTCAGAGACTAGTCATTTGACTATGTTCCCAAGATAACGGGGAAACAGTTGGGTGAAGCGATAGCTTCACTATCAGATTCTTTATCGTATAATAGAAATGACAAGATGAATGCCTGTGGCAACTTGACGCTTGGGAGGTCGATTGAATGAAAGCTGTGGCAACTCCTTGGTCTGGATTGGCGAAGTTTCTCCTCCTGGGATTTGGGATTCCCTTTTCCACCCTGGGGCTCCTCCTGTTTTTTGCTTTAGACGGTAACTGGGCCCTTCTTTTTAATGGCCTCTTGTGGCTGGCGATTGGAAGTGCACTCCTCATCATGGGAGCCTCCCAGAGGCGCAGATTGCAAAGATTGAAACGAGAAGGTCTTTCCTATACGGGAACAGTCGTCAACATCATCCCGTCCCATTGGATTCGCATCGGAAGCTATGTCACCGCCCGTGTAGAATTTGTTTACAAGACGGAACACGATCAAGGCTCCAAACTGAGCGGCTATTATCTACTCTCGCCTTTTGATCGAATGGAAGATTTGCAGGTGAAAATCTATGTTGATCGGTATCATTCTGAGACGTACATGGTTGAGCTTTTGAGACGAGGTGACAGCCGATGAAAAGGGAGTTGGATTATATTACGATTGAAGGAGCCCTCGGTTGGGACCAACACTGGTTTCAGGATTGGTCCATGTACTTTGGGGGCTGTGCTGCTGTCACAGCTTGTGATCTATGTATCTATCTAGCCAAAGAGAAGGGTCTCTCTCCGCTCTACCCCTATGATCCAAACCATGTCACAAAAGAAGATTACCTGGCCTTGGCCAAAATAATGAAGCGCTACCTTACCCCCCGCCTGCAAGGAATCGATACTCTCCCCCTTTACAGTTCTGGACTCTTCGGGTATTGGCAAAAGACAGGGGTTACTTCCCTTGAGATTGCAGAGGTCAGCGGGGCTTTACCCTGGACCGAGGGTCGGGCCTTAATCAAGATGCAGATTGACTCTGCCCTGCCTGTCCCTTTCCTTTTATTGCGTCACAAAAACCCCTCGCTCAAGCCCTACCAGTGGCATTGGTTCAACCTGGCCGGCTATGAAGAGCACGAGGGGGATTTTTCTGTGAAGGCTGTCACCTACGGTAGTTCCCGCTGGTTGAATCTAAAAGAACTCTGGGAGTCAGATCACAAACGTAGAGGCGGTTTCATCCGCATCGTAACCCCAGAGGCGCCGCTAGAGAAGTGACGCCTTGAGCTCCCTTAAGACAGGGATTACATCACGTTCAAACCAAGGGTTCCGTTTCAACCAACCATAATTCAAAGGAGAAGGATGAACTAGGGGTAGAAATCTAGGCAGGTATTCCCTGAAGTTCTGCACTGTTTCCGTCAGATTGGCTTTCCGCCGCTTCCCTAAATAGTATCCTTGCGCGTAACTCCCCACTAAGAGAATGGTTTCAACCTCTGGCATCACCTCTAAGAGACGGGGATGCCATTTTTCTGCAAATCCTTTGCGGGGCGGCTTGTCGCCACTTTTGGCCTTACCAGGATAGTAAAAATCCATGGGGAGCTGCGCAATGCGCTCAGAACCATAAAACTCTTCACGGGTTATATCCATCCATTCCCGCAGGCGATCGCCACTAGGATCATTCCAAAACAGGCGTGTTTCCTCCGCTTTGCGGCCCGGTGCTTGCCCCACAATCACAAGGCGCGCCTCCTTTGACGCCTTAAAAAGAGGTGGAATTCCCCGTTCTGTATAGTCTTGATTCATGGGATCAGCCATAATCTCCCGCTTAATTTCTGCAAATTCCGTCACGATCCACACCCCCATAAACTTGCTTTAGTATATCGTAAATCCTGCCTTTTTACCTATCTCCCCTCTTCTTACGATCTCAACCTTTCGCTAGTAGCCTGATAATCCCTTTTACCTCCCCTTTTGGAAACATTTTCGCCTGAAAAGACCCTTTGTTTCTTGGTTTTTCAGGCATTCGAGAAAAAAGTTATGGAATTTTGACCCTTATTTGGAGGAATTTGGGCAAATTGCGAGAAAGTATATATTGTAAATTTCAGGCTAAGGGGCTTGATCATGGCTACATTAAGAGACATTGCAGCCCGTGCCGGAACGTCATTAGCCACAGTGAGTCGTGTTTTGAATGGACATCCATCTGTTGATCCAACACTTGCTGCTAGAGTTTTGAGTACGGCATCGGAGTTAGGCTACACAAGAAACAACCGTAGAAAGAACGAGAAACAAACCATTGCTGTACTGGTCACATGGCCCAGTACATCCCCAACGGAAGGCAAACAAGATAATATGTTTGCTATGACGTATATCCACGCCATCTATATCACAGCGGAACGGATGGGATATCATCTGGATTTTCACTTTGGCGAAGCTTCAGGCAACTTAAATCCCCATCTCCAATCGCAAATCGCCACCCAGCGATTTAGGGGAGCGATCATTGTTGGGAGTTATTTTGCTATGGAAGAGACGTACGTTAAGAATCTCCAGGCAGCGGGCATTCCGTTTTTCCGCCTGTCGAAGGCTCCTCCGGAGTATAAAGTACCACAAAGTTATGTGGCGGTTGATGACTATGCTGGGGGATATCGTGCAGGTATGCACTTGCTCAGTACCGGAATTTCTAAGGTACTCCACATTGCAGGTCCTCTCAACTCCCGTGATGCCATCGAACGTAAGCAAGGTTTTGCCCAAGCCTGCAAGGAACACGGCATACCCGAAGAGAACATCGCGGTTTTTCGCGGCGACTTCCACGAATCTTCGGGCAAACGATGTGCCAGGGAACTCTTGCAGTCAGGTGACTACCCCGAGGGCATCTTTGCAGCGAATGATATGATGGCCATTGGTTGTATGCGTACGCTCCAAGAGCATGGAATCCGTTTTCCCAGAGACATAAAAATCGTTGGTTTTGACGACTTAATTCTTTCCTCGTATGTTGAACCAGGACTAACAACAATCAGAGTACCCTTTGTGGATATCGCTCGGGTGGCCATCGAAGAGTTAGTAAGACAGATCGAATGCCCAGTGAGAAAGACGACAAAGGTTGTACTTGATGGTGAGTTAATTGTACGTGAATCATGTGGCACAAAAACTCATGCTAGTGGAGGTGATCGACGCCGTTTGAAATAGCGTATTGGCATAAGTTAGTTCCAAGAAAAATACGAAAGTAAAGGGGAAGATGATTCTATGTCGAGAAACAAATTGTCCATTCTTTTCGTTATGACGTTGGCATCGCTGTTAATCCTATCTTCAGTATCCTTGGCCAAGACCACTCTAACAATCTGGGCCGTGGACGGACTGGAGTTGGATGATCCGCATCACTACTATGTACAAAACCTAGTTAAGACCTTCCTAGCCGATAACCCAGATATCGAGATTGACTGGGTCGCCTTCGGTAGTGAAGGAGCTGCCCTTAATAACCGCATTCGTGTGGCTTTGGCCGCAAACGTAGGTCCTGACATTTTCCAAAGCTGGGGCGGCACCTTCATGGGTGAGTTTGCCCGCATGGGTAAATTGCTTGATCTAACAGAAGAATTAGCCGATGTAGCAACCAGTGAAGCGGCCAAATCTGCTATGAGCTACGATGGACGCCTCTATGGTATTGCACCTTTCTTTGCCATTGCAGGTTTGTATGTGAACGAAGGAATCTTCGAGGAACTCGGACTTGAAGTACCAACCACCATTGCTGAGCTCGAAGCAGTGGCAGAAACCTTGGTTGCCAATGGTATTCAACCCTTTGCCGTTGGTGCCCGGGATGAGTGGCCGATTTTGGCAACGTATATGTACCTTGTGAATCGCTATGGCGGCGACATCTTTGATGACGCTGTAGCCCGCAACGTTCGTTTTGATGCTGAACCTTTCGTTCAAGCAGGCCTGAAGATTCAAGAGTGGTCCAAACGGGGATTCTTCGGAAACACACCCATGTCTGAAGGCTATGGTGACGCACAGCTCTTGATGCAAACAGGTCAAGCTGCGATGCAAATCTCCGGTTCGTGGCTCTGCGGTCTCTACGCTGATCCAAACCAAACCGACCAAACCATCGGTTTCTACGCAGTACCAGCACTCGAAGGTGGCGTAGGTAAAGTAACCGACTTGGCCGGTATGACCGACGTTGGTTTCGTGGCAACTGCCACTGCTGCCGACAAGAAAGACGCTGTCGTACGTTTCCTAACGTATGCTATGTCGGTTGAAGCGGCTGAAAAAGAAGCAGGCCGTGTAGCTTCTATCCCTGGTGTCAACCCTCCAAACAGATTGACCGGTATGGCCAGCGATGTCTTTACCCAAGCTGAAACCATTCAGTTCTGGTGGGATCAAAACTTACCACCAGCTCTGACCACTCCTGTCAACTTGACCATTCAAAGCTTCTTAATGGACGACACCGATGTTAAGGCAGAACTCGCACGTTACGAGTTACTGGTTGAAGATGAGCTAGGAAGCGTGAAATAGAGTGCCTGGCGGGAAGGCTGAGTTTTCAGCCTTCCCACCTTCCTAAGCTATGCTTGGATTATCCGTGACTTGAGGTGAAAAAAGTGGCAGTAGCACAAACCGCACAAAGAAAAAAGAAAAGGGATTGGGCTCGCCTTGGTTTTATTGCTCTGTTTCTTTTGCCCGCGCTGGCGATTCTAGTCACCTTTATGTTCTATCCCATCAAGGAGACATTTCGCCTTTCGTTTATGCGCACATCTGGCTTTGGAGAAGAGATCTATGTGGGCTGGAGAAACTATCAACGCATCTTCTCTAGTCCCGAGTTTCAGCAAGGCTTTGTCAATGTCTTTAAATGGGCTTTTTGGAGCGTTGCAATTCAAATACCCTTGGCCTTTTTCATTGCTTTTACCTGCGTTAATTTCCGCACACGCCTCATAGGCCGCTTGCGTGGCGTTTATTATCTCAGTAATGTATTGCCATCGGCCATTACAGCGATGTTAGGTGTGTTTATTTTCTCCCCCACCAGCGGTGTCATCCGAACCTTTGCCAAAAGTACAGGCTGGAAGTGGCTACAGAGCATTGATTGGCTCGGTAATCCGAAGCTTGCCTTTTGGTCTCTCTTTGCCCTGGCAACCTGGGCCTATATGGGTTTTGGCATTATCTACCTGATGGCCAATATTGAGCAGATTCCATCGGAAATTCGCGAGGCAGCTCTCATTGATGGCGCCAACCAATGGCAATACGCTTGGCGGGTTGTGATTCCTTATGTATCCTATGCCATCCGGGTTCAGGCCATTTTAGCCACTGTGGGAAGTATCAAACTCTTCGACCTGCCGTATATGGTGACCCTAGGTGGTCCCCGTAATGCTACAGTCACGTTGGGAATTACACTCTACCGTGAGGCCTTTCTCAACTGGCAATATGGTCGAGGGGCAGCGATTGGGGTTGTCATTTTCCTCATTTGCTTAGTGATCACCATCTTCCAGTTCTCCTTTGTCAATGACCATAGTTCAACGGGCGAAAGTATCTAGGAGGGAGGAATGAACATGCGGAGTAGAAAAACAGCACAGCACACGGAGCAATTTGAGGCCCCGAAATCCCAAAGAAGGATGAGCGTTTCTTCGGTCTTGGTCCATATCATCCTGGTCATCCTGGCGCTCATTGTCATATCGCCTCTTATTATTCCATTCTTCTTTACGTTCAAGACCCCCCTGGAGTTTGCCTATAATCCCTGGGGTTTACCGGAAAAGCTACGCTGGTCGAACTTTGAACAAGCTTGGAAGATGGTTCGAATTGGCGAAGGATTAAAGAATTCTCTCCAGGTCTGTATCGGTGCAGTACTCTTTACCGTGCCCCCTGCAGCCATGGCCGGCTACATTTTCGCCTTTTACCGCTCCCGAGTGACCAATGTCCTTTTTTATGTGGTTATGGCCGGTTTCTTCGTTCCAGTCCACATGGTCTTAATTCCTCTCTACCAGTTTAGTACGAAGATTGGAATCACCAATACCTTTGCAGGAGTCTTTCTCCCTATCGCGGCCTTTGGCATTCCGTTCTGGACGATCATCTATCGTTCCTTCTATTCAGGTCTTCCCAAGGACATGGTAGAGGCGGGTCGAATTGATGGTGCGGGCCACTTTACCGTATTTATGCGGATCATCTTCCCCATGGCGAAACCAGCTACAGTCCTAGCTGTCTTGCTGAGCTTTATGGGCGGCTGGAGTGACTTTATTATTGGATTGATTATGCTGAGTTCCCAATCGAAGTTCACGATGCAACTTAGGATCTCACAGTTTATTGGGAACTTAGGTGCCAACTACTTCCCGCAATATGCTGCGGGAGTGATTATCTCATCGCTACCGACGATCATTCTCTACCTCATCTTCCACAAGTATATTATCGAAGGCACAACTCTAGCCGGCGCCATCAAAGGTTAATCCACTTTCGACACACAGGTGTAAACCCCCAGCTCAGCTAGGGGTTTACTTATTTTGCTGATCGCCTCCTTGGAGTAGGAAGTCCAGGATCTTCTCTGACACGGCCTGAACCTGAGGGTCCCCTCTTCTCTTCTGCTGCGGAATCTGGAGCACGAGTTCCTCCTGGATCTTGGTTGGCTTATCGGAAAAAAGGAAGATACGATCTGCAATCCTCACCGCTTCATTGGGATCGTGGGTAATGTACAAGACGGCCAATTGCTCCCTGGCATGCTCTGCAAGTATGAGTTCTTGCAGTTGGTACTTTAAAGCAAGATCAGCAGACTTGAATGGCTCATCCATCAGTAGCAGCTGTGGTTGAATGGACAAAGCTCGAGCAATTTCTAGCCTTTGCTTCATCCCACCACTGAGCTGATCCGGATAGGCATCTGCATAGGCTCGGAGACCTGTTTTTCGGAGCAGGTCTTCGCGAACGTCTTTCCCTTGTGATGCCGGCAGAAAATTATCCTGGACGAAGCGAATATTTTCCTCAATCGTTTTCCAAGGTAGAAGCCGCGGCTCTTGAAAGACGTAGGCCAATCGCAAACCAGCTTCGCACTGCAAATGTCCTTGATCAGGTTCGATTAAGCCAGATACGATATTGAGTAGTGTAGACTTACCACAACCAGAGGGGCCCAAGAGGGCGATGATTTCACCGGCATAGACTGTAAACGAGATCTCCTCCAGCACCTTAAGCTCAGCATCTTTGTTACGGAAACTCTTATGAACCTGTTTGAGTTCTAGAATCGATCTCTGTCTATCCATGCTGTTTCCACCTTGTCACCCTTTTGTTCACAAAGCCCAAGATCCCATATTCAAAGACCAGCATGATCAGGATCAAAACCGTGGCCCAGGCGAATAGATTTTCTGTTTCAAGATTGGCGTTAGCCATACTAATGGCAAATCCGATCCCACTGGAACTACCAATGAACTCAGCAAAGACTGTGGATTTCCAGGCAAAGGATAAACCCAAGCTCACTGCTGAAACAAAATGGGGAACTAAAGCTGGCAGATAAATGCTGCGGACAATTTTGGCCCGGGAGGAGCGATACACCGTAGCCATTTCCACAAGGTCTGCATCAACACTCTCTAGCCCAGAAAAAATGGTTAGGAAGATGACAGGAAAGGTAACAATGCAGATCAGGAAGATGGGGGTCAAGTCATCTGCGATACCAAACCAAATCACCGCCAAGACGACCCAAATCACGGGAGGGATAATCTGGATCACGGTGATCACGGGCCGTAGCAAACTTTGTAAGAACGTGCTGGCCTTAAGAAGTAAGGCTGAAAGCACTCCAGATGCTAAAGCCATGGCATAGCCCACCATAGTACGGCGAAAGGTAATGGCAGTATTCGTCCACAACTGCCCTGATTGCCATAACTGCTGCAGGGCGCCCCAGGTCTCCTTGGGCGATGGTAGAATCAGCGAATGGTGGTTTTCTGACAAGGCACTCCACAAAACAAGCACTACTACAAGAGCAGCAGTGCTTATCAATCCTCGTTTCCATCCATCATAGGGTTTAGAAGTAAAAGTGCTCATCTGGAAGACGTCCCCCGATCATTTCTGGATAGAGTTCCAAGATTGGGCCAAAGTAACGGGCGATCAATGCCTGCTCCTCACGTTTCGGGTACAAGTTCAAGTTGATCCTGGCAAAGGAACTCTCTACCACCGCTGCAGGCTGATTGAAGTACTGTTCTGCAAGTAAGGCTGCTTCTCTGGGGTTGGCTTTCAGCCATGTAAGGCCCTGCTGGTAGTAGCTGTTGATGGTCTCAACTAACTCTCGCTTCGCCTCCCCAAAGTCTCCCCGCACAAACAAGCCCACAAAGGGAATTCGCCCATCTCCATCCCATAGTTTCCCCCACTCCTCCTGTAGATCAAAGGATACTACAGACTCCTCAAAACTGCCTAGAGTGATGGTCACCATAGGTTCAGGCAAGACAATGGCATCCACTTGGCCTAATTGAAAGCTCCTCGCTCCATGATTGGACGGAGCATAAACAAAATCTACCGCAGCGGGATCGACCCCGTTATTCAGGAGAAAATAACGGGCAAGAAAGTCGATGGGTCCGCCCATCAAGGGCAAACTGAGGCTCTTCCCTTCTAGATCTGCCCAGCTGTGGGCGGTAAAACCACCCGTCAAAAGATAATCGATTCCCCAGATATTCGTGTTGACTAACTGCAGATCAATACCCTTGTTATACGCTTTAGCCCCTACATTGACCCCGGTTACCAACATTTCAATATCCTTCCCGGCCATTAAGACCAGGCCACGCTGATGATCAGGGGACACTCGAATCTCCAGTTCCACTTGGTCTCCGAGCATCCCATATTCTTTCATCCAAATAAGAGGCAGGGCCCCCGCTGTGGGCGGAGTTTGAACAATCATTCTTTCAAGCTCAGCACCCACAGCCAGACCAGAGGCCAGTAAGAGCAGAACTACAGTCCAGATCATTTGGACCCCTGTATATCTCTGTTTCATCCCAAACTACCTCCAGTCGATGTGTGTCTAACGAACTCGGTAACTTGTATGCAGGAGCTGATGCGCTTTGCCCCCCAAAGGCTCACCGAGATACTCCGCGTATAATTTGAGTACATCTTCATTTTCGTGCGATTTACGGACTGTGTTACTCTGATCCATAGTGGCTAAGCCTTGAGCCCGTTTCTTGGTGGCTTCCCAATTGGCAGGAAGTGGCTGTCCACCGCCGCCTACACAGCCGTGGGGACAGGCCATAACTTCAATCCAATCATACTGGGATTGACCCGCCCTGACTTCATCAAGAACCTTGGCAGCATTGGCCAAACCACTTACGATGCCAATTCTATAGGTCCGATCAGCAATCGTAACCTTGGCGTCCCTAACCCCCATGATCCCCAGGTTTAGCTGGTCTAATGGTTCACCGGTTAAAACCTCTTTCACCGTTCTGAGGGCGGCTTCCGTAACACCACCAGTGGTTCCAAAAATCGTTGCTGCGCCAGTTGCCGCACCGAGCAATGGATCGTAGCAGTCATCGTTTAGGTTCAAGAAGTCAATTCCGGCTTCTTTAATCATACGAGCCAGTTCACGGGTGGTTAACACTGCATCCGTATCCGGAAAACCGCTGTCGCTGTGTTCTTCCCGGGATTTCTCGTATTTTTTTGCAGTACAAGGCATGATGGAGACAGAGAAAATGTTCTCTGGTCTGATCTTGTTCTGCTCTGCGTAGTACGTTTTGGTAATCGTAGAGAACATCTGTTGTGGCGATTTTGCTGTTGATAGATGATGGAGCAAGTCGCCATAATTTTGCTCTGCATACTTCACCCAACCTGGACAGCAAGATGTAATATGGGGCAGATTCTTGTTTCCTTTGATCCGCTGGATAAACTCATTGCCTTCTTCCAAGATGGTTAGGTCAGCACTAAACTCGGTAGAGAACACTCCGTTAAAACCTAGTCTTCTTAGGGCTGCAATCAGTTTTCCCGTTACAACCGTACCTGGTTCTAAACCAAACTCTTCCCCGATACTAACTTGGATGGATGGAGCAGCCTGAACCACCACATGTTTATTGGGATCATCTAGGGCCGCCCACACATGCTCAAGATCACTCACCTCAGTAATTGCCCCAACGGGGCAAACAGTTGCGCATTGTCCGCATTTGGCACAGTTGACCTCTGCCTGGGGCAGTTCAAAGCCTGTGGTTACAATGGAGTCGAAACCACGGCCAATGAACTCCAGGGTGCCGAGACCTTGAATCTCCTCACATACCCGCACACAACGGCCACAGAGAATACATTTGTTGGGATCCCGTTTGAGGGCCACTCCTCCAAGGTCAAGTGGTAGATCCCGCTTTTCACCGGCAAATCTCTGGACCGAAGCAGGGCTAATGCCTAGATTGTAGGTGAGCTCCTGTAGCTCGCAGCTACCGCTCCGATCGCAACCCAGACAATCCTGGGGATGGTTAGCCAAGAGGAGTTCAACATTCATCCTTCGAGCCTGACGTGCCGCGGCGCTACGGGTGCTAATGTTCATACCCTCTCCAGCCGGAACCACACAAGAAGCAAGTAGCCGGTGGGAGTTTAGATCCTCCACCACACAGACACGGCAAGAGCCATGTAGAGATAGATCGGGGTGATAACATAAAGTTGGAATTTTAATACCCCCATACTGAGCTGCCTCCAAGATGGAAGTCCCTGGTGCGACCTCCACTACTTGGTCATCTATTGTTAAGGTGATCTTGCTCATCAACCCACACTCCTTTCCTAATTCCGCCTCTTAACCCTGTGCAATGGCCTTGACTGGGCATTTCACGGCGCAGGCACCACAGCTTATGCAATGCTCTGGATCGATTACATGGGGATGTTTGCGTGCCCCGCTGATGGCTCCTGTTGGACAGATTCTAAGACAAGCAGTACACCCGATGCAGACAGCTTCATCGATGACGTAAGGATCCACCATGCCCTCGCACACATTGGTGGGACAGCGTTTCTCTTTGATGTGGGCTTCATATTCATCCCGGAAGTAATGTAAGGTACTTAGAACCGGATTGGGAGCTGATCCACCCAACTGGCATAAGGACGTTGTTATAATATGCCGACCCAACTCCTCTAAGAGTTCGATATCGCCTTCCCTGCCTTCTCCCGAGCAGATGCGATCGAGAATTTCCAGCATTCGTTTGGTTCCTTCCCGGCAAGGAGTGCATTTGCCACAGGATTCGCTCTGGGTAAACTTGAGGAAGAAGCGGGCCACATCCACCATACAAGTACTGTCATCCATGACCACCATCCCGCCAGATCCCATCATGGCCCCCGCCTCCTGCAAGGACTCATAATCGATGGGTAAATCGAGTAAGTCAGCAGGAATACATCCACCAGAAGGACCACCGATTTGCACAGCCTTTAGATCCCGACCGTTACTAACT
>JAAYOK010000020.1 GCA_012520355.1 Bacillota bacterium
CGTTTGGGCATTGACGAACGGCACCCCACGCAAGTGCGCATGGGAACATGCTTTTTACGCATCGATAACCACCTATTTCTTATCACCAAAGTTAAAGTCGATGGAATCCAACTGCGATAAATCGGTAATGACCTTTTCTTTCTTCTTCTTCGATTTCTCCGTTTCCTGCTTTTCTTTGGCCGTGCTTCCATCCGCTTCGATTTCAACGCGACCAAAACGTTCTTGCCAACTCTTCCGTTTTGTGATGTTGGTCAGAGCAGCTAAGTCTTCCTCGCTAATCTCTACAACAGCAGGTTCAGATTCGATTTTCTCGACCTGTTCTTCAACTTGTTCCGAGGTCTCTGCCACAAGCTCTTCTTCAGGCATTACTTCTTCCATCACTTCAGCAACTTCATCGAGCTCAGCCTCGTCATCCTCAAAATCAGCGAAGTCTGTCTCAAGCTCTTCATCAGGTTCCACACTCGGTGGCAGGAACTCTGGCAGGTCTGCTGCTTGTTCTTCACTCTTAATATCAATTCGCCATCCAGTTAAACGAGCAGCGAGGCGGGCGTTCTGGCCTTCTTTACCAATGGCCAAGGATAGTTGATCGTTGGGAACTACAGTGTGGGCCACCTTGCCAGTTTCATTGATGATTGCGTAGAGAACCTTAGCAGGGCTCAGTGCGTTTTTGATAAACTCCTCTAAGTCACTGCGCCACTCCACAATATCGATGCGCTCATTACCTAGTTCAGCCACAACCGCTTGCACCCTCGAACCACGTGCTCCAACGCATGCTCCAACGGGATCAATATTCGGATCCCGGCTGTAAACGGCGATCTTCGATCGATTACCCGCTTCCCTGGCTACAGACTTGATCTCCACTTCACCACTTTGAATTTCGGGAACCTCGGTTTCAAATAAGGAGCGAAGCAGTCCAGGATGGGTCCGGGACAGAAACACCTGGGGTCCTTTACTACTTTGCCGCACTTCATTTATATAGAAACGAAGTCTCATATGATGCTCGTAACGCTCGCCAGGGATTTGCTCGCTGAGGGGCAATACGGCCTCTACATCGCCAAGATCCACAATCACTTGTCTTTGATCTACTCTTTGCACTGTACCAGTCACTACATCGCCTTCACGATTGGAGTAAACATCGTAGACAATAGAGCGTTCTGCTTCGCGGATTTTCTGGATAACCACCTGTTTTGCGGTCTGGGCTGCAATTCGACCAAAATCGGCGGGAGTGACTTCTTGTTCGATAATATCATCGAGCTCATAGTTCGCGTCCAAAGCCTTGGCATCCTCGAGGGAAATCTCGAGGGTGTCATCTTCTACCTCAGGAACTACAAGGCGTCTCGAATAGACATGAATCTCGCCAGTTTTATCATTCATTTCCACTCGAGCACTTTCCGACGAGTTGGCGCCGTAGTTCTTCTTGTAAGCAGAAATGATGGCAGTTTCAATGGCTTCAATCAGAAGCTCCTTGGAAATTCCTCGTTCTTTTTCTAGCTCTGTTAACGCACCCATTAATTCCAGATTCATCAGTCTTGGCCTCCCGTATTAGAACTCCATAGCCAAATTCGCTTTGGCTACGAGCTCTAGGGGAATCTCTATGGTCTCCCCTTCCCATTTTAGTAAGACATTGTCATCTCTTAGACCCTCTAAAGTGCCCTCAAAGCGTTTGCGCCCATGGACCCCTGAGTAGGTGCGGATCTGAACCTGCCGGCCCGCAAAGCGCACATAGTCGGTAGCCTTTTTCAAAGGACGTTCCAACCCAGGTGAGGACACCTCCAAGGAGTAGGCCCCAGGGATGGGGTCTTCTGCATCAAGTTTCTTGTCTAAAAGTCCACTGACCTTGGCACAATCATCGAGATCAACGCCACCTTCTTTATCGATGAAGATGCGCAGTATCCAGTCTTGGTGTTCTTTCACATACTCTACATCAACTAATTCAACTTCTGTATCTTGGACAATCTCTTCAACCCATGTTGTCACTAGTTCTACGATGTTAACACGTGTCACGCGCTAAATCGCCCCCTTTATAGCAAAATTATGCCCCTTTTCTCATCACATACGTCAAAAGAGTGGGTAAAAACCCCACTCTCCCGGTCGCTCATTCGTTCAGATACACATATTATACCACATCTTCTAAAAAAGTGTCAATTGGTTCGTCTCTGGCAGATCAGTAAGACAACCATGCAGGCGCAAAGTCTCAACCACGGACTTGGTGATCTTGGCCCGCTGCCTCAGATCTTCGATGGAAACAAACTCCCCGTCTTTGCGGGCTTCCACGATGCCCAGAGCGGCGTTTACTCCCACGCCTTGGAGGGAAGCGAAGGGTGCCCTTAGGGCGCCATCTTCAATCAAGAATACCTGGTCTGTTGACTTGTAGAGGTCAACGGGGCGGAAGACAATTCCCCGGGCCAGAGCTTCTAGCACTATTTCTAGTTGCGTGACTGTACTTCTCTCCTTTGGTGTGGCCTCAAAGCCCTTGGCATTGATAGCTTCAATTTCCGCCTTTACGGCTGGTTCGCCCCCCACCAAGAGCTGTGCATCAAGGTCTCCTGCCCTAAGAGAGAACAAAGCCGAATAGTATGGCAGGGGATAATGCACTTTGAAGTAGGCTATGCGAAAGGCCATCATGACATAGGCAACCGCGTGGGCCTTCGGGAACATATAAGAAATCTTGTTACAGGAATCGATGTACCACTCAGGCACGTTGAAACTCTTGAGGAGACTTGTGTCCTCATCGCTTAGGCCACGTCCCTTACGTACCTGCTCCATAATCCTAAAGGCGTCTCGGGCTTCGAGTCCCTGGAGAATGAGATAGGACATGATATCGTCACGGGTAGCAATCACATTACTCAGATCCGTAACTCCAATGCGGATCAAGTCTTGGGCATTGTTCGTCCAGACATTGGTACCATGGGAGAGGCCACTAATGCGCACTAGTTCAGCAAACGTCTTGGGTGAAGTGTCCACGAGCATTTGCCGGACAAAACGTGTGCCAAACTCCGGTACACCCAGGGTGCCAACGGGAGTTCCCACTTCTTCTTCTCGGACGCCAAGGCTCTCAAGGGATGAGAAAATGGACATAGTCTTTGGGTCGTCTAAGGGGATGTCCTGAACAGATACTCCCGTCAAATCCTGCAAGAAACGGAGCATCGTAGGATCATCATGCCCCAGGATATCCAGTTTAACCAAGCTATCCTCCAGGGCGTGGTATTCAAAATGGGTTGTGATGGTGCCGCTGCTGGCATCATTGGCTGGATATTGAATGGGCGTAAAGTCATAGATCTCTTTATCTGGAGGTACAACCACCATTCCTCCAGGATGCTGTCCTGTTGTCCGGCGAGCTCCCGCCAGTTTACTTACGAGACGGTTAACCTCAGCACTTCGCCTCGATTGGTTGCTACTCTCCAGATACTTCATAACAAAACCGTAAGCTGTCTTATCCGCAAGTGTGCCAATGGTTCCTGCTCGAAACACCTTATCGGAGCCAAATAACTCCACGGTATAATCGTGGATCTGGGACTGATACTCACCACTGAAGTTCAGGTCGATATCGGGAACCTTGTCCCCATGAAAGCCCATAAAGACTTCAAAAGGAATTTCGAAGCCAAGCCGTTTTGTCTCCGAACCGCACTTAGGGCAATTCTTCTCTGGCAAATCCACACCGGAACCAACTTCACCCTCGGTGAAAAACTCCGACCAGAAGCACTCGGGGCAAACATAGTGCGGTGCCAAAGGATTCACTTCGGTGATATCACACATGGTGGCGACCAAAGATGAGCCCACAGAACCGCGGCTTCCCACTAAGTAGCCATTGTCTAGGGACTTTTTGACGAGTTTTTGGGCAATCAGGTACAAAGAAGCATAGCCGTTCCCGATAATGGCCTTCAGTTCCCGCTCTAGACGAGCCGCCACTAGAGGCGGTAAGGGATCTCCATAGAGGGCTTTAGCAGCTTTATAGGTCATTTCTTCGAGGTCTTCTTCGGCATTTTCGATATGGGGTGGATGTAACCCCTCAGGAACAGGTCTTAACTCCCCGATCGCAGCAGCAATCTTGCGGGGATTGGTAATCACCACTTCTCGTGCTTTTTCCGGACCTAGATAGGAAAACTCCTTTAGCATTTCCTCGGTGGTACGATAATACAGGGGAGCTTGCCGCTCTGCATCATCAAAGCCTCGGCCCGCCAATAAAATGGTGCGGATGAGGCTATCCTCGGGACGCAAGAAATGCACGTCCCCGGTGGCCACAACTGGGAGATTGAGGCGTTCACCAAGAAGCACAATCTGCTTATTGACCCGCACCAGATCATCCTTGGATTGGACATGGGTGGAGCCGATAAGAAATCCATTGTTATCGATTGGCTGGATCTCTAAATAGTCATAGAAGGAGGCAATTTTCCCCACCTCGGGATTTCCCGTGAGGACTGCTTGGTACACTTCCCCCGCTTCACAAGCCGAGCCCAAGATGAGTCCTTCTCGATACTCCATCAAAAGGGATCGAGGTATTCGGGGTGTGCGATAAAAGTGTTGGAGATGAGAAGCAGACACAAGGCGATATAAGTTCCGTAGGCCAATCTGGTTCTTCGCCAAAATGATGATATGGTAGGAACGTCCCTTGCCTCCTACTTCATCCACTAGGTAACCTTCCACGCCGTAGAGAATCTTGACTCCATGTTTTCGTCCGGCATTGTGGGCATCAGGAAAAGCCTGAATCACTCCATGGTCGGTAATAGCCAGGGCTTCATGGCCAAGGGATGCCGCGAGTTTGACCACATCGGCGACATTAATGGTACCATCAAGACCACTCATTTTGGTATGGAGATGTAACTCTACACGTTTCTCCAAAGCGTCATCGCTGAGTCCAGGGGGTTCTTGAACTGGGGCTAGGCCTTGGACCATCAGGGCCATTTGGTTGTCAAAGGATTGAAATTGCAGGTTACCACGTACTTTAAACCATTTTCCCTTCTGAATACCTAAATCTTCCGCTTGATCAAGGAAGGCTTTGCAGCTCAGCGAATCTGTGCCGTCATAGAGATCAAACATGATTAAAGTCTTCCCAGTCCGTGTCAGTCTCGATTCGAAGGATACGACCTCCCCTTCGATGACAACTCCCCTTTCTTCCTCTTGTAGATCTGTAATGGGTACAGCTTGTCCCCCGATAGAATCCTGAAAGAGACGCCGTTTGCGTCGCCCGTTCTGTCTCCCATTCTTGGCAAAACTACCGTTACCGTTGGCTCCACCATTTTCGGCTACCATGGCAGCCTGTACCCTCTTAACTTGCTGCACTGCTTGCTGCAAATAAAGTTCGTTCGAATCCTCGGGGGCTGTCCACTCAAAGCGGACGCTTAAGACCTCAGGCACGGAATTACGAACCGCTTGGCCCAGTTCTTCAAAGAGGGATTCATTACCTTGGGGTGAGCCTTTTAGAATAAACGTCCATTCTCTACGCTCAGGATCCACCCCGATCTGGTCAATCTCGAGCTTGGCCGCAAGTGGATTGGAGCTTAGGGACGCTAGATAATACTTGTCTTCTGGTTCAAGATAAAAGGAAGCCAAAAAACCACCTCCAAAAAAGATGAGCCCCTAAGGGCTCGAACCTCTAGGGTTCCTAGAAACTATTCGTCTTCGTGATCCGTCAGCATCGACTTGACAATATCTCTATACATTTCCATCCTGGCTTGTAGTCCAGGTATGAATCCCCGTTTTTCTTCCTTGGTGATCTGGGAGAGGTTCGGTAAAGGTACCTTCACGACTTCCACACCACGATGCTCTGCATAATGGGTGAGGGCCATCTCCACACCGAATCGGCTACTCTCCAGTTTAGGAACTGCGTCAAAGAGTGTTTTTCTAACCGCCCGTTGACCTGAGAGGGAAGGAGCGATTTTTTGCGCTAAATCCGTAGAAACCCGTCCCTCGGAGAATACGCCAATACTCATCTCAGTCTGACCTGATAGCACGGGTTCTAGAAGCGCCTCAAGATGTTTACACTGCAAACCCACCAAGTCAGCATCAACAAACAACAAAACATCTGATGTTGCTTGGTTAGCACCTGCTTTCATCGCTCCACCCTTGCCCACATTTTCCTCTAAGGCAATGACTTGAATGGGATAGCGCGATGCTACCTCAACCGTATTGTCAGTGGACCCATCACTAACCACGATGACCTCATCAATGATGGAACTGGCAAGTAGTACCTCCACCACTAGCCCCACTGTTTGTTCTTCATTATAAGCAGGAACAATCGCGGCTACGCTCACTTCTCGACTCCGTCCTTTAGCAAGTTCATGATGGTAGGCACAATGTCCTCGATGGGTAGACTCTGTTTTTCTTTCGTTTTGCGCAAGGTGATCTCCATTTGCCCGTTTGTCAAGGACTTAGCACCAATCGTTACGCGGATAGGAAAACCGATCAAATCGGCATCTTTGAACTTAACCCCAGGACGCTCGTCTCGATCGTCGAGTATCACTTCTACCCCTTGGGATTGTAGCTCCTGATAAAGACGCTCTGCAGCAGTAGCCTGAGCCTCGTCTTTCATACTCACAGGCACAATAATTACGTGGTAAGGTGCGATGGCCAAGGGCCAGATGATGCCATCCTCATCGTAGTTCTTCTCAATTACCGCGGCCACTGTACGACCCACCCCAATGCCGTAGCAACCCATCACTAAGGGAGTTTCCTTACCATTTTCATTCAAAAAGGTTGCCCCCATGGCATCGGAATACTTCGTGCCAAGTTTAAAGACCTGTCCCACTTCAATACCGCGAGCTCCTTCGAGTACCCCAGAACATCTAGGACAGGGATCGCCAGGCTGCGTCTGTTTTAGATCTGCAAACTCTGTCACCTGAAAATCTCGGTTTAGGTTGACGTTGATGGTATGATGGTCATCTTGATTGGCGCCAATCACGGCATTGACCATATGCTCGATGGCATAGTCAGCATAAAGGGGAATGCTCAAACCCACAGGGCCTGCAAAACCCGTTTTGGCGTTTGTTACCTTAAAGATTGTTTCGTCATCAGCTAATTCAAGCTCGTCACATTGGAGGAACTTCTTCAGCTTAATTTCGTTCAGTTCATGATCGCCACGAACCAAAGCTGCAACGGGCTTGCCATCTGCCACATAGAGAAGTGTCTTGATGCAATCCTTGGGTTCTACGCCTAAGAACCGACTAATTTGTTCAATGGTACTGGCATCAGGAGTAGCAACCGTTTCTAGGGTTTTGAGGGGAGTCTCTCCTGCTTCAACAGGGACCCTGACTCCTTCGGCTCGTTCAGCATTGGCCGCGTACTCACAAGCCTCACAAAATAGTACCAAGTCTTCCCCTGATTCGGCTAAGACCATAAACTCATGGGTTACATCGCCACCGATGGCACCAGAATCTGCTTCTACCGGATGTGCGTCAAGGCCACAGCGGGAGAAAATGCGCTTGTAGGCGTGGTAGGCAGCCCAGTAACTCTCATCGAGGGTCTCTTGATCTCGATCGAAGGAGTACATGTCTTTCATAATGAACTCGCGACCGCGCATGAGCCCAAAGCGGGGTCTCATCTCGTCGCGATACTTGTTTTGAATTTGATACAACCTTAGTGGTAGTTGACGGTACGATCGTACCTCGGAGCGCACTAGGGCAGTAACAATTTCCTCATGGGTTGGTCCCAGGCAGAACTGGCGTCCTTGTCGATCCTTAAGACGGAACATTTCGTCGCCATAGTCTTTCCAGCGCCCCGATTCTTCCCACAACTCCGCAGGTTGAATCATGGGCATCAGTACTTCTTGCCCAGCAATGGCGTTCATTTCTTCTCGAATAATTTGCTCCACCTTACGAATCACTCTGAGCCCCAAGGGAAGAAAAGCATACATCCCCGCAGCGGAGCGACGCATGAGTCCGGCCCGAAGCATGAGTTTGTGACTGATAATTTCAGCCTCAGATGGTGTCTCTCTTAATGTGGGTGAATATAATTGCGACATGAACATAGCATATCCCCTATCTTTCTGCTAGCAAATTATTGGCTTCCTCAACCAAAGCGTCAACAAGTTCCCCTTCAGGGACTTTGCGTAGGATTTGACCATGCCTAAAAACAAGACCAAGACCCTTGCCTCCGGTGATGCCTAGATCAGCATGACGGGCTTCACCCGGTCCATTCACGATACATCCCATAATCGCGATGGTAATGGGCAAAGGAAAGTCACTTAAACGCTTCTCCACCTCGCCTGCGATTCCTTCTAAGTCAATCTCAGTTCTTCCGCAAGTGGGGCAGGAAATAAACACGGGGCCCCGGCGGCGCAGCTCTAAAGCAGAAAGAATGGCCCAGCCTACCTTCACTTCTTCAACCGGATCTGCTGTGAGAGACACTCGTAAGGTGTCGCCTAAGCCACGGGATAGAAGTGCACCCAGACCTGCCGCCGATTTCACCGTTCCAAACCACTTGGTGCCAGCTTCTGTGATTCCCAAGTGTGTAGGATAAGAAGCGCGCCGACTGAGCTCTTCGTAGGCTTCAACCGTCATGGCAACATCGGTGGCTTTGAGGGAGACTACAATATCGTAGAAATTCAAACGTTCAAAGATGGCAATATGCTCTAGGGCGCTTTCCACCATGGCGGTAGCTGTTCGACCGTAACGCTCTAGTAGTGGTTTGGAGACTGAGCCAGAGTTGACGCCAATTCGAATCGGGACACTGCGCTCTTGGGCCGCCCTGACTACCTCTAAGACCTTAGCTTCAGAACCAATATTCCCGGGGTTTAAGCGGAGTTTATGAACTCCGGCCTGCAGAGCTTCTAGGGCCAGGCGATGATCAAAATGGATGTCCGCGACAATCGGCACAGGGCTGTGTGCTACAATGGCTGAAAGAGCCGTGGCTGCCTCTTGATCAGGCACCGCTACCCGTACGATGTCACATCCAGCGCTGGCCAAGGCTTCAACTTGCGCAGAGGTTGCAGCACTATCCCTGGTATCTGTGTTGGTCATGGACTGTACTGTAATTGGCGCTCCCGCACCAATCGGTACATCACCGACCATCACTTGGCGAGTCTTGTGACGCATGTTTCCACTTCCTTGTCTATGAAAAGAGATTGATCCTTGCCAAATCTTTAAAGGTAGCAAAAAGCATCAAGGCTACCAAGAGTGCCAAACCAATGAACTGTGCGATACCCTTGGCCTCAGCCGCTAAGGGCTTACCGCGGATTGCTTCCAGGATGAGAATCAAGAGCCAACCACCATCTAACACTGGAACGGGTAGAAGGTTTAAAAGTCCCAGGTTAATATTGAGTATCACTGCCAGAATCAAGAGGTTCGGCAGGCCGTGCCTAGCGGTCTCTCCCACAATCTGCACAATGCCGATGGGCCCCGAGACCTCCACTTTCTGCTGTCCCGTAATCATGTTGCCTATATCCCGGATCAATTGTGTCGTTAAGCTCCAGGTTTGTGTTATGGCTGCCCTGACACTAACCAAAAATGGATACTGTGGCTTTGAATCGATGCTTACTCCAATTCTACCTGAACCATCACGGTTTTCGGGGATCACATTTAAAACGATCTCTTCTTGCTGTCGCTTCACGACCATTTGCATTTCTGTCTCTGGATAGAGCCCAATGAGTTCCACAACTCGCTCTGAGCTATTTACCTTCTCACCGTTGATGGAGATAAAACGATCTCCTCCTTGCAAACCGGCCTGTTCAGCAGGGGAAGCAGGTTCCACATAGGTGACTGTGGGAGGTACAGCGATCAACATGAAATACAAGACGAAAAGGGCAATGGCAAAAACGAAGTTCATCAGGGGGCCTGCGGCAATCGTACCCAGACGCCAAGGGAGACTCTTGTTGTTGAAGCTACCGGCATCATCCTCGGCTATGTCCTCTATACCCTCTTCAGGCTCGTCCATGCCTGCCATCTTGACAAACCCCCCCAAGGGAAAGGCTCGCAAAGAGTACTTTGTTTCACCCCGCCTGAAACTACCAAGGGTAGGACCAAAGCCTATGGCAAATTCATAGACGCGAATTCCAGCTAGTTTAGCTACAGTAAAGTGTCCTAACTCATGAAAAAGTACAATGGTACCGAATATGGCCACAAAGGCAATTAATGTTAACACTACGTCACCCTCTCTTGTCCATCAACGCTCTGGCGCGAACCCGAGCTTCTTGATCTACAGCTAGTATTTGCTCAAGCGTTGGAAATGATTTATCAGGAAATGTTTCTACGACTAAGCCCACAATCTCTGGGATCTCTGTAAACATGATGCGTCCTTGCAAAAACGCAGCTACCGCTTCTTCGTTGGCAGCATTTAGGGCAATGGGTTTTTCGCCACCAGCTTCCCCTGCCTCATAGGCTAGTTTTAAGCTGGGGAATCGTTCCCAATCCACAGCTTCGAAGGATAGACTTCCCGTCTTGACCAAGTCTAGAGGTTCTACCTGAGACGGCCAAATCTCGGGAAAGGTTAGGGCATATTGAATGGGAAGCCGCATATCGGTTGTGCCAAGATGGGCTAAAAGAGTGCCATCCTTAAGTTGAACCAGGGAATGGACGATACTCTCTGGATGAACCACCACATCGATCTGACTATAAGGAAAATCAAAGAGCCAATGGGCTTCAATCACTTCCAAGCCTTTGTTCATCAAGGTGGCAGAATCAATACTGATCTTTCCTCCCATATTCCAACGTGGGTGTTTCAGTGCTTGTTCTACGGAGACCTCCCCTAAGGACCCTTGGTAAGTCCGGAAAGGACCACCAGAAGCAGTTAGAACAAGCTTCGACAAGTCCGCCCGTTTGCGACCTTCGATCAAATTCCACAGCGCACTATGTTCGGAATCGATGGGGATGATCTGATCTCGATACTTCATGACCAGATGACCGCCGGCAACGAGTGTTTCCTTGTTAGCCAGGGCTACACGTTTGCCTGCTTCTAGCGCCAAAAGGGTTGGCTGTAGACCAACTGCACCTACAACTGAGACAACGATTCGATCGGCCGCTGGATCCGTGACCATCTCCCCGAGAAACTCAGGATCGCTGTAGACTGGAATGGAAAACTCCTCGCTGAGAGCTTTAGCATGTTCCGCATGGTTAATGGCCGCGAATTTTGGCCTAAACTCAGCGATTTGCTTCCGTAGCAAACTGTAGTTGGAACCAGCCGACAAACCCACTACTGAAAAATCTCGTTGCTGGCGGAGAACGTCAAGGGTCTGGGTTCCAATGGAACCGGTGGATCCTAGAATGACAACGCTTGGCATCTATATCAATCCTTACGTATGAATACTTTGAGCAAAACCATAAGAACTGGACCGATCAGGGCACCGATGGGCGGCCAAAGGCGGAATCCGGCGTAGAGGCTTACTAGAGCGGTCAAGGGATGAAGCCCAAGTCGGTCGCTCACCATTTGCGGCTCTCCCCATTGTCTTAAGAGTAATAATACCAGATAACCTAGGCCTAAGGCTAGAGCTGTAAGAGGATTTCCCAACCAGGTTTGCACCATGGCCAAGGTGAAGTAAACCAGGCCGGGTCCTAGGATGGGACAAAGATCAAAGAATCCTACAAAAAAAGCTGCTAACAAGGGGTAAGGAAGCTCAAGTACGAAAAAGAAGACAGCACTGAGCCCCGTTGAGATGAACATGAAAAGAAGCTGAACCTGGATATAATGCCACAGAACACTGGCGGTATCATGGTAGAGCTGACGGGGATTAAAACTCCAAGTCACTGGTAGCTCCTTAAGGACGATCTTCGTCAAGACCCTTTTATCACGACAGAGCAAGTACGCACTAAAAGCCGAGATGGTCCAAAGCAAGAGAAAATCTGGAATCGCCCACAGCCATTTTCCTAAAGTCTGGAGACTGAAACCCGTGTCAATACTCGGTAATACTTGCAGGATAGGCGCAAAGGATGCCAAGAGTAATTGGGCCTGCGCTGACAGAAAGCCGGATACCTGGGCTAGGCCTTGAACTTCTTGCCACATTTGAATCAAGAGGAAGGTCATGACCCCTGGTAGAGTGAAAAAAGCTGTCCCGGCCAAGATCAGAGAGGTCATGTGGCGAGACCAGCCTTTTGCTTCCAGATAACTCACTGGCACGTCCAGAAAAAAAGCTAAGAGCAGTCCTAAATAGAAGGGACCAAAATAGGGAAAGGACCAGCGCAGTACCGACAGAATTCCCAAGAAAGCTATGAGCACTGTCAGATATCGCGGTACTACCTTCACCGTACAACACACCCCTTTTTGGGGTCAGGAAGCTTAGGAAAAGAGTCTTAGAAGGATAAAAAGTACAGGGAAGACAAGAGCCAGCGAGTCGAAGCGATCGAGAATGCCTCCGTGACCGGGCAATAGCGAACCGCTATCCTTCACAGAACGTTCTCTCTTGATGGCTGATTCAATGAGATCACCAAGTTGAGCACTGACTGAAAGGATGATGGCCAAAAAGACAAGAAAGAGTGCCGAACCTTCGGTAAGCAAAGCAAAAATGAAGCCTGTGAGAGCTGCAGTTACCAAGCCAAAGATGGCTCCTTCTACCGACTTCTTGGGGCTTATGGTCGGAGCCAGCTTGCGCTTGCCATAGCGCATGCCACCAAAAAAGGCTCCCGTATCTGTCAGCCAGGTTATGGCCAGACCAAAGACGGTCCACACCATACCAAATTCTTCCTGCACTAAGACTAAGAAGCTATAGAGCACCACAACATAAAGTAGGGCGAGGAGATTATGGGCTGCGGAAAAAACCTGCATACCGCTGAATGTGGCACGGATCAGATAATAAAGAAACTGAAAGACCAGCCACAAAAGTAGAAGTGAACTGTCTAATCCACTATATGTTAAGGCTAAAAAAGATAGTCCCGAGACAATGATGTAATCGAGATACAATCGCCCCTCACTGATACGGGAAAATTCCACAAGGCCCACTGCCATAATTAGGAATACTAAGACGCGCCAAACATGCCCTCCGAGAGCGAGAGCACCTAAGAGTATGGGGATTCCAATGGCGGCAGTGAGAATTCGCTTTGCTAACATAGGTTTACTGCTCCTTCGCTAATACTTGACCAAAGCGTCGTTCTCTGCCTGCATAATCCTGGAGAGCCCGTTCAAAATCGTCTTCGTCAAAATCAGGCCAGAGTACATCCGTTACATAAAACTCGCTATAGGCCGCTTGCCATAGGAGAAAGTTGCTGAGACGCATTTCGCCACCAGTGCGAATAATTAGGTCTGGATCGGGGGTTGGCTGTGTGTACAGGAGATTTGCAATCGTCTGTTCACTAATGGCATCAAGGGCAATCTCCCCTTGAGCCACTTGCTTGGCTAAAGTCTGCACCACATGTAGTATCTCTTGTCGCCCACCGTAATTAAAGGCTACATTGAGGGTCAACCCCTGGTTCTGGGCGGTGATCTCCTCAGCCCCGTGCCAAATTTTGAGAATCTCCTCGTTTAAGCTGGCCCGATCGCCGGCGAGTTGAATCCGCACACCTTCCCGATGCAGTTCTTCAATTTCTGCCACAAACGTCTTCTGCATGAGATCAAGGAGAAAGTCCACTTCTTCCTTCGGTCTTGTCCAATTCTCCGTACTAAAGGCATAGACAGTCAGAGCCGATATGCCACGCTTGGAAGCGTAACGCACCACTTTCTTGAGGGCCTTAACCCCTTGGCGATGACCAAGAAAGCGGGGCAGGGCTCGGCGGCTGGCCCAACGACCATTCCCATCCATGATGATTGCTACATGTGTTGGTAATCCGTTTAACGCCTTCTTCTTCAACTGTAACCCTACCCCTCTTAACTGACGGTCCAATCAGTGCTAGCGCACACTAGGCATAAAGTATCAGAATCGTCACCCCGCACCGCGATAACAAAAGCGTCCTCCTGGGAGGACACCTTGCCCGGTGCGGCCGTGAACTGAAGTCTGTAGGATATGCCTTCCTCCTGAAGGGCTTCTTCCGCCTCTTCTAGAGGATAACCTATGATGAAATCCCAGTCCAGTGCAAGCTTACTTGGTTCCCTCAAACTTCCATGATCTCCTTTTCCTTAGCCTTCAAAAGCTCATCAATCTGCTGAATAAAGGTATTTGTCTGCTCCTGAATCTCATCCTGGACACGATGGGATTCGTCTTCAGAGATGTCACCATTTTTCTCAAGTTTCTTCACTGCATCATTTAAATCGCGCCGAATATTTCGGACTGCAACCCGGTACTCTTCAGCATCCTTACGAACGATACGGACAAGATCCTTGCGCCGTTCTTCTGTAAGGGTTGGGATAGCAAGACGAATCACGGTGCCATCATTATTTGGTACAAGTCCAAGATCCGATGTTAAAATGGCCTTTTCAATATCTTTGATCGACCCTTTATCCCAAGGAGTAATGACTAAGAGTCTTGGTTCTGGCACACTAACACTTGCCATTTGGTTCAGTGGTGTTGGAGTACCGTAGTATGAGACTACAATACGATCCAAGAGTGCTGGGTTTGCCCGACCTGTACGGACACCTGCAAAAGCCCGTTTGGTGGCTGCTATGACATCGTCCATTCTTTCTTTTCCGTCTCGAATAATTTGATCAGTCACGTTGTTCGCCTCCTACATATGTACCTATTTTTTCACCGCAAACTGCTCTTTCGATATTACCCGGTTCATCGAAGTTAAAAACGATGATGGGAATACCATTGTCCATGCACAGTGAAGTAGCAGTAGAATCCATGACGCCAAGATTTTGGTTGAGCACATCGATGTAGCTGATTGTGTCATAGCGGGTCGCCTGGGGATTCGTCCGGGGATCAGAATCATAGACTCCGTCAACGCCTCGTTTGGCCATCAAAATGACCTGGGCTTCAATTTCCAAGGCCCGCAAAGCTGCAGCGGTATCGGTAGAAAAGTAAGGATTTCCTGTACCGGTGGCAAAGATCACAACCCGGTTTTTCTCTAGATGACGGACAGCCCGCCGACGAATATAGGGCTCAGCGATCTGACGAATCTCAATCGCCGTTTGTACTCTTGTAGGTACACCACATTCTTCGAGGGCATCCTGGAGAGCGAGTGCATTCATGACTGTAGCCAGCATTCCCATGTGATCGGCAGTGGTTCGATCCATACCCTGAGCGCTTCCAGCTGCTCCACGCCAAAAGTTTCCGCCACCGACTACAATGGCTATTTGAACACCGAGTTTCAGAACATCTCTAATCTCTGCGGCTATGGTTGCCAAGACTTCAGCATCGATTCCGAAGCCATCGCCCCCAAGGGCTTCGCCACTTAATTTCAGTACAACTCTTTCGTACTTTAGCACTGCCATAGACATCTCTCCTTTATAATTCTGCGTCTGAAAGCAGATCCCTCCACTTAAAAAAAGAGAACACCGAGGTGCTCTCTATTTTCCCATTTGGGCTTGAACTTCTGCAGCGAAGTCTTCTTCACGCTTTTCCATGCCCTCGCCACGTTCATAGCGTACAAACCGTCTGACGGAAATCTTCTCACCAATCTTCGCTACCTTAGCTGTGAGCAAATCATTGACGGTGATATCTGGATCCTTAACGAAAGGTTGATCTAAAAGACAGATTTCCTTCACATAGCGGTCGACGCGTCCTTCGACAATTTTGTCGATGATATGAGCTGGCTTACCCTCGTTTTCGGCAATTGTGCGGTAGATTGCCCGTTCGTGGTCTAAAACCTCGGCAGGAATCTCTTCCCGGGAAACAAACTCTGGTTTGGATGCTGCAATATGCATGGCAATATCCTTGGCTAACTCATGGAACTCATCGGTCTTGGCCACAAAGTCTGTTTCGCAGTTGACTTCAACCAATACGCCAATTCGTCCACCCATATGAATGTAGGACTCAACAACGCCTTCTGCGGCGATGCGCCCTGACTTCTTCGCTGCTGCTGCGAGGCCTTTTTCACGCAAAAAGTCAATGGCAGCGCTCATGTCACCATTCTTTTCAACCAGGGCATTTTTACAATCCATCATACCAGCACCTGTTTTTTCACGCAGTTCCTTAACCATTGCTGCAGTAATATTCGCCATAAAAACCCTCCTCCAAAATTCGTTGAAAAAAGGGGTGAGAGTATTCTCCCACTCCCCTTCTTGCTCTACATTTACTCTTCGTCGGCAGCTATATTGCTGGCTTGTTCTTCTTCGCTCTGCA
>JAAYOK010000209.1 GCA_012520355.1 Bacillota bacterium
AGGCCCAGTACTACTTTTCGGAAGCTATGTCCACCACCTCCCTCAGTGCATCTGGTGATCAGGCCATGTGTCTCATTTTGAGCGAACTTGCCCTGCGCCTTGGGGATCAAGCCGGTGCCTTTAACAGTTTTCGAGCCGCTTCCACCATGATTGGTGGCGACCCTCGGTATAAACGGATGGCATCTGATCGCATTGCTGATCTGAGAGAACAGAGGGGAAGTTAGAACGAACCCCTTGTGAAATGAAACAGTGCACCAAAAAACCCTCCTGTGGCAAACCGCAGGAGGGTTACGTTTAGTCTTGCTACCTGGCTACGCCAAGATAGGCTTCTTGCACTCGTTGATCCGCCAAGAGGGTCTGGCCTGCACCTTCCAGCACCAACTGCCCAGTTTCTAACACATAGGCATAATCCGCTATCTCCAAGGCCTTTCTCGCGTTCTGTTCCACTAAGAGGATGGTGTTACCCCGCTCTCGCAAAAGTTCAATGATATCGAAGATATCCTTGACCAAGAGCGGTGCCAAACCCAAGGAGGGTTCATCCATCATCAAGATCTTGGGATTGACCATCAAAGCCCTACCAACAGCTAACATTTGCTGTTCACCGCCTGAGAGGGTTCCCGCCTTTTGCCAGTTTCTCTCTTTTAACCGGGGAAAGGTGTCATAGACACTTGCAATGTCTTTGGCTATCGCTCTTTGATCCGAGCGGGTATAGGCTCCGAGGATCAGATTTTCCTCTACTGTCAGATCGGCAAAGACGCGCCGACCCTCTGGCACCATGGCGATTCCTTTGCCCACAATGTCCTTTGTAGGTATGTGTGTAAAGTCTTCACCCTTATAGAGAACCTGGCCCTTGGTCTTGGGTACCAAGCCCATGATGGAGCGGAGTGTGGAGGACTTTCCCGCCCCATTGGCCCCGATTAGGGTTACGATTTGATTCTCTTCGATGGTGAGATTAATTCCCCTAAGGGCTGCGATACCTCCGTAGTTGACGTGTAAATCAATGATTTGCAGCATTATCCCACCCCCAAATAGGCTTCCACAACTTTTTCATTCTGCTGAATCTCGCTTGGATTCCCCTCCGCAATCAACACACCATGATCGAGAACATAGATTTTTTCGCTGATTTCCATGATCACGTCCATATGATGCTCGATGAGGAAAATGGTTAGGTCAAACTCGTCTTTAATCTCTCTGATGAACTCGATGAGCTCCTGGGTTTCCTGGGGATTCATGCCAGCTGCCGGCTCGTCTAAGAGCAGGAGTTTAGGATCCGTCGCTAAGGCCCTGGCGATCTCGAGTCTCCTTTGCATGCCATAGGGCAGGGACGTGGCCTTTTCATTTCTGGTGTCTTGGAGCCCGATTTTCTCCAAGAGGTAGAGAGATTTTTCATACATCTGCCTTTCTTCCCTGGCGTAATGTGGGAGTCGAAGCACGGTGGAAAAGACGTCCGACTTGACGCGTAGATGATTTCCGATAAAGACATTCTCCAAAACAGAGAGCTCCCCAAAGAGTCTAATGTTCTGGAAGGTTCGACAGACCCCCAGCTTGGCAATACGATCAGGGCTCATACCCGAGATTTGGTGTTGTTGCATACCGTCTGGGCTAAAAAAGATCTGGCCTGCGGTAGGTTTGTAGACCCCTGTTACCACATTGAAGATCGTCGTCTTGCCAGCCCCGTTCGGACCAATTAAGCCAACGATCTGTCCCTTCTTGATTTCTGCACTAAAATCATTACAGGCCACAACTCCGCCAAAGCGCATGACTAGGTGTTCAATTTTTAGCATAGGTCAACTCACGCCCCTTAGGCCTTCTTACAAATCCCTTTTCGCGCACGATCACAACGATAATCAGGATAATAGAAAAGACGACCATTCTCATGCCTGGAATTCCTTTAATCTGGACAAAACCGAGATCCATGGCTTCGTCTAAGAATCTCAAAGCCTCCATCATGACTGTAACAATTACCGCGGAAACAATTGTACCTCCGATCTTGCCTAAACCGCCGAGGACAACAATCAAGAGGATGTTAAAGGTGAGGGTGATCCGAAACATGTTTGGATCGATGGTGCCGAGCATACCTGCCATCAGCCCTCCAGCAACTCCGGCAAAAAAGCAACCAAAGGCAAAGCTCATGACTTTGTGCTTGAAGAGATTAATACCCATGGCCCTGGCTGCGACTTCATCTTCCCTGATGGCCAGAAAGGCCTTGCCGTAGGTTCCTTTCATTAGAAACCAGATGAACCAGACTGTAACTAAGGCCACACCCCAGCTCCACCAGATATTGGTGTAGTTTGGGATACCCTTAAGCCCTAGGGCTCCATTGGTCAGAGACTGGGTATTGGTGAAGACAACTCTGATGATCTCGGCAAAACCAAGTGTAGCAATGGCCAAGTAGTCATCGGTGAGTCTTAGTACCGGCGCGCCGATCAGGATACCAAAAAAAGCGGCAATCAGTCCAGCCGCAAGGAGGGCAGGGAGGAATCCCCACTCTACATTGGCCAGAAACGGTACGATGGGTTGCATAAAAAAGTTCATCTCTTTCATGGTCACAGGCATGGTTAAGATGCCCACGGTGTAGGCCCCAATAGCCATAAAACCAGCGTGGCCAAGAGAAAACATACCGGTCATTCCATTTATTAAGTTCATACTTAACCCTAAGGTTATATAAATCCCTGAGAGATTGATAATTCTGATCTTGTAGGCGTCTAAATACCTGTTGGCCAAAAACAATCCCAGGGCTGTTAGAACCAAGAGAACTAGGGTAATTTGCGTCTTGCTTTTCTCCCTCATGGTTTACACCTTCCTGCAGTTTTTTCCCATTGAAGTACTAAACCTTTTCGGTTACTTTGTCGCCCATTAAGCCGGAAGGCTTAACTAAGAGAATAATGATCAAAAGAACAAAGGCGAAAGCATCCCTGTAACCAGATAGTCTGGGCAGGAAGGCTACAAGCATGATCTCCCCCAGCCCGAGAATAAATCCACCAATAACAGCCCCTGTGATGTTCCCAATTCCACCAACAACCGCTGCAATGAAGCTTTTCAAGCCCGGCATAGAGCCCATGAGCGGCATGAGCTGCGGATATCTGGATCCCCAGAGGATGCCCCCAATGGCGGCCAAGAAGGAACCCATAAAAAAAGTAATGGAAATGATTCTGTTGATATCGATCCCCATTAAGCTAGCGGTTTCATAGTCTTTGGAAAGGGCCCGCATGGCCAAACCGGTCTTGGTCTTGGTGGTAAAATAGGTCAAACCTAAAAGCAGGAGTATGGTTACCGCAGGGATGATAAAGGTAACAACGTTGATGGATACGCCCCCGACTCTGACAACATGGTTCAACATCTGAGGAACGGGGAAGGCACGAGGCCTTCCCCCAAAGATGACAATCCCCAAGTTTTGTAAGAGAAAGGAGGCGCCGATAGCAGAAATTAGAATGGTGATCCTGGCGGAACCCCGCAATGGTTGATAGGCGACCCTCTCCAGGAGGATACCGATCATACCGGTTAAGAGGGGGGCGAGAATAAACACCAGCCACCAGGGAAGAGATGTATATGTTACTCCATAATACGTGAGATACACGCCAAGCATGAAGATGTCTCCGTGGGCAAAATTGATCAGCCTTAGAATACCGTACACCATGGTGTAGCCAATGGCGATCAAAGCATACAGACTGCCCAGGGAAATGCCGTTGGTCAAGTGTTGCAGAAAAATCGATACGTCACCCACGTCAGGTCCTCCTAATGTTCAGATTGACTAAAAAGGCTCGACTGTCGTTAGATAGATGAATTTTCCGTCATCCACTTGGTTGATAACGGCAGACTTAACAGCATCACCATTTTCATCCAGTGTAATCACACCAGTGGCTCCCACGAATCCCTTTGTGGAGGCCAGACCTGCTCGAATGGCCTCAGAATCAGCAGAACCTGCTTTTTCGATTACATCGAGAATCAACATATAAGCATCGTAACCCAGAGCTGCAAAGGCATTTGCCTCCCGACCAAACTTTTCTCTGTACGCTGCTAAGAACACTTCAGACTCCTCTGTGACAGGTGCCTCAGCGGTGAAGTGTGTACTAAATACGGCGCCTTCAACGGCTACGCCGCCAATGGACAAGAATTCTGGCGCTTCCCAAGTATCTCCGCCCAGGAATGGAACGTCGATACCCAGGTCTCTTGCTTGCCTGATTAATAGGGCAGACTCACCGTAGTTTCCTGGTGCAAAGACCACATCAGGCATCTTGTTTTTCACATTGGTTAGTTGGGCTGTGAAGTCTTGGTCCCCGGTGTTATAGGAGGACATCTCTACGATACTATTGCGGTCGCCTGTCAACTCTCTAAAGGCATCCACAAAGTACTTACTGAGACCAACAGAGTAGTCTTGGGTGACATCTTGAATGATCGCCGCGGTCTTGGCACCGAGCTCATTGACGGCATAATTGGCCATGACAGTTCCCTGGAATGGATCGATGAAACATACTCTGAAGTAGTAAGGATTATTCAGTGTAACGAGGGGATTTGTTGGCGAGCACCCTACTGTTGGCACCTGAGCCTTGTTCACAATGTCCCCTGCAGCCATGGATAAGGAACTTCCGTAGCTACCAATGATCGCAATCACCTTTTCCCGCTCGATTAAGCGCGAGACAGCGTTGGCCGCTTCCACTTTGTCCGACTTGTTATCCACGACAATGATTTCAACTTTTCTACCTAATACTTCTCCCCTGAGTTCCAGTGCCAGTTCAATTCCTTCGACCGTCATTTCGCCACCTGCGGCGTTCGGTCCAGTCATGGGTTCAAAGACACCGATCTTGATCACTTCTGCCGAAGCGGTGGCTCCTAGAGCCAAGACAAATACCAGCAACAATAATCCGACAATCCTTTTCACTCGTGTTCCCCCCTGAATTAGTTTTAAAAACACTAGCTCCCACAATCACTACGTGTCTTTGCAACAGATTAGGGCATCCCTTAGATGTGTTGGTAACGGTTAATGTTGTAAGGTTCTGTTTAATAAAGTATATATAATCATTGAAATGCTGTCAAGAAAAGGAAGGTAGATAGGGTATTCGCAAAAAAGCCCCGCACTATAGCGCGGGGCTGAAACCTTGAATATTCCTCTAATCGTCTTCTAGGAGCTGCCGAATCTCATTGAGATTCGGCATGGCGGGAATGGCTCCCTTTTTTGTTGTGACTAAAGCGCCTGTGGCGTTGGCAAATCGGACACTTCGAGCTAGATCTTCCGCTGTCCATTCTGCTAGGTCCTTATTGTGGCGCAAGATCTGAAACAAGATGGCACCCAAAAAGGCATCACCTGCTCCGGTTGCGTCAATGGAGCGGACTTTAAATCCAGGCATATGTCCGCAAAGATCACCAAGTCTGTAATAGCAGCCTTTTTTGCCCATGGTAACCAAGAGCATCTTCAGCCCATAGGTCTCTTGCAGTTGTTGGCTTGCTTCCTCTAGATGCTTGGAACCGGTGAGAAACTCCAGTTCTTCACTGGACATTTTCACAATATCAGCCCTTGGCATCACATCCAGCATTTCACGTCGGGCCTCATCGAGGCTTTGCCACAAGAGGGGCCTGAGATTTGGATCGTAGGAGATGAGAACGTCCCTGTCTTGAAGAATGCTGAGCGCTTCTTTTGTGGCACTACGGGCTGGTTCAGCCGTTAGGGAGAGGGAGCCAAAGTGAAAGATGCGAGTGTCTAGCATACCTGGGTCAATTTCATCGGATCTTAGTCTAGTATCTGCGCCGGGCTTACGATAGAAGCTGAAGGAACGCTCTCCATTTGGTTGCAGGTGCACGAAGGCGAGGGTGGTCTGCTCTTTGGCATCGAGCACGAGTCCCTCGGGTGAAATACCCTTCTCCTGGAGGACTTGGTGCAGAAAACGCCCAAACTCATCATCGCCTACTTTGCCAATGAAGCCCGTTTTCTTGCCTAGTTTGGCTAACAAGGCTACTACATTGGCTGGGGCGCCACCGGGATTTCGTTCAAACAAGACGTTGCCATTTTCTGATAGGCCTGCAGGGGTAAAGTCGATCAAAAGCTCACCTAAGGCCACCACATCATACATAATGTCACCTCTGTTTCTCCAATCTCCAACACTCATTATGGATTACCTTGACATTACCATCACTGGTCAAGAGTTGTGGAACTACCTGGGGGCTTTTGGGGTAGATTCTTGCTGTAATGGTAGCCACCCCGTGATTAGCAAATAGCTCAATCGATGATCGGTCCAGGAAGATTCTAAGGTCGAGACGTTCACTTTGTGGATCGAGGGGCGCTCTATAGCGTCCTGGTTGCCCCACATGAACTCTAGTTGTGTCCAGGTAAAGTTCGCCCGTGGCTTTGTGGTATTCAATCTGGACTTGCTCTCCACTCTCGGTGTAAGAAAAGGTAAGGGCAAGACTTGAAGCTGTGGTGGAGGTCAAATCAACCACCAAGTTCACCTCTAGACCTGTATCTTGCAGCTCCCCTAAGGCCACGGGTTTCTGCCTTAACCTCGCGAGTTCTGGTAGGGGTTGCATTTTGAGCTGCCCATTGCTATCCAAAGAGAGTTCTCGAGGTAGGGTGAGTGCTCCTGCCCAATGATCTGCTTTACTGGGAATATTACATTCCCAGGCATCCATCCAGGCTAGCATGAGGCGGCGTTTTGTTCCAAAGAACGTTTGGACAGCGTAAAAATCAGGCCCATAATCCAAGGTGCCCACAGATTTTGGTGAAAACTTGCCCGTTTCATAATCCATAGATCCGACAAAATACATCACTCGGCGGGGTTCCACCCCCATGGGTGAGACAAGTAAGATATGTTGATCGCCCAAGGGAAATAGATCCGGACATTCCCAGATGGTTCCCTGGGTTCCATCACTTTCAGCCAGAACGCCTACGTAGTTCCACTGGGTTAAGTCTGGGGACTTATAAAGCAGGACATTGCCCCTGCCCTCTTTGCCAGAGCCGAGCACCATATACCACGATTCTTCGTGCCTGAGAACCTTGGGATCCCGAAAGTCTGGAGAACCATCCGGGGGAAAGGATGAAATCAGGGGATTGCGTGGATCTTTTTCGAAATAGATGCCATCGGAGCTCGTGGCTTTACATTGCACCTGGATCACTTGCCCTTCGATGATGCGATGTCCCGTATAGAAGAGATGAAGCCGATCGCCTTCCACAACTGCACTTCCGGAAAAGCAGCCATCGGCATCGTAGTCTTCACTTGGCGCCAAGGCAATGGGCAAGTGTTCCCAGTCGACAAAGTCCTTGGTGCGGGCGTGACCCCAGTGCATGGGACCCCAATCGGGGCTATAGGGATGGTGTTGGTAGAAAACATGGTAATAGCCACGATAATACACCAAGCCGTTGGGATCATTCATCCAATAGGCCTGGGGCATCAGATGATAATCGAGGCGGTGGGTACCGGTCACCGTAGGGATGGCCTCTCTAACACTGGTATCTGCCTTTTCCAGCAATGTCCGGTGCCAAGCGTTCGGGTCCTTCTGAGGCGTTCCTTGGTTAGAATTCTTGTAAGATAAGGTCATCTGCTAACAACTCCATCAGTTCTTGGTCGTGGTGATACGCTACATACCAGTCGCGGTCGATGATCATGGTTGCGCCTTCCTGGGAGGAAAACGCTGGCCAGGTAGGAATCAGGTCATGGTTTGGGTTGCCATGATAGGCAAAGTTGATCCAGACGGAACTGGCAAGGTTGGCGAGGCTTTTTGCTTCCGGGCCTCCCCCTGTTGCAGTGGATATTCGTTCGGCATTATTGAGCACGTAGGGTATTTCCGCACAATGCCAGGCCATGCCCACTCCATCCATGACAGGGGATTCGTAGGTAAACATATATGTGTAAACAGGTGCACCCTTTTGCTCCGCCTTTTTTCTGGCTGTTTCCAGCGTACCAAGGCGAAAGGGTACGTCCACAAAATAGGCATCGGCAGGAAGTTTGCTGGGATAGGCCTTGAGAAAGGCAGCCAGGACCGCTTCAGCTTTGGAACCATACTGTTCCTTCAGTTTAGCCAGGACCTTGTCTTGATCCCAATTTCGCCTGTTATCCGCTAGAAGATCCATTGCTTCTTTTCTTACAATGGTCGTGAATTCGTTTAAGACCGAGCCAATTAAAAGGGGAATATCCCGAGACTGCTCAGCAAACTTGGTTCCCACGGGATGGACTGGGATATAATCGTTCTGAACCGGTCCCCAGGCATGTCTGATCCCAGTTTTCTCAAGGAAACGCTCCCTAGCTTGATTTGCAGCTTGGGCCACCATCTCATAGGGTAGCTCTTGGATTTTGTGGATGTTTGTAGAAGATAGACCCAGGTTCTCTGCGGTCAGCTGCCCAATTTGTCTACTGATAGCTTGATCCGTTAGGGTCATGCCTAAGTTTGGGGCCGCTCCGCTCTGGACAATGGCTTTGTGAAAGAGACCCTTGGCTGCTGGGGTAGCCATTAAGGTGAGGACTTTGGCGCCTCCCCCCGATTGCCCAAAAATCGTGACATTATGGGGATCCCCTCCGCACTGCTCGATATTGGTCTTAATCCATTCCAGAGCGGCCACAATGTCAGCAATTCCAGAGTTGGCGGACAGTTGATAGGGATCACCAAAGGCAGAGAGATCTAAGAAACCTCCAGCGCCTAGACGGTGATTGAGGGATACAAAGACCAGGTCGCCTTTTTCGCTCAAGTTTCTGCCATGATAAAGGGGCTCAATGGACGAGCCATCGGTAAAAGCCCCGCCATGGAGCCACAACATCACCGGTCGTTTTTTCGCATTTGTAGTGGCCGGTGTCCAAATATTCAGGAACTGGCAGTGTTCATTGGCAGATAATTGACGATGGGGATTGAAGAATTCATCGATTGCCCGACGCTTGGTGGGCGTTTGAGGGAAGATCTCTCCAGGTCTGGTGGCATCTCGAACACCAGTCCAGGGTTTTACTTTGCGCGGCGGCTCAAAGCGCCTGGCCTCGGCATAGGGAATACCAAGAAAGGTATAAATCCCATAATCGAGGTAACCAAGCAGTCTACCACCCTCTATGTCTACGGCCGTCTGGCTCAGCGATGCCCTGACTGGATGATCCTCCTCTTTGGCAAAAACTGGGGTCGACGAGCAAAAAAGTGCGACCCCAATGGTTACAGCAATCATGACAATTAGCATATGGACCACCCCTCTTGTGACGGAATGATTAGGCCTTAATGGCTCCTTCCATGACCCCCCGGATAATATTCTTCTGGGTGAGAGCGTAGAAGATGATCACGGGCAAAATCGTCAACATGAGGGCGGCCATTAAGAGGCCGTAATCGGACGTATAGGTACCATGGAAGTAGAAGGTAGTTAAAGGTAGGGTCCGATTGGCCGGTGAAATCAGTACTAGGGATGGTAAGAGGAAGTCATTCCAAATCCAGAGTACATTTAAGATGATCAGCGTCAACGTGGTTGATTTCAGTAAGGGGAAGACGATCTTGAAGAAGACTTGAAATCGGGAACAACCATCGATCATGGCCGCCTCTTCGAGCTCTAAAGGTATGCTCTTGATAAATCCGTGGTAGAGAAAGACGGCGAAGGAAGATCCAAAGCCAAGATACATATAGATCAAGATCCAACGACTGTTGAGGAGGTTGAGTCCTCCATAGATTTGGACTAGAGGAATCATGATGGCCTGGAAGGGAATGAGCATCGCTGCCACCATGGCGAAAAACATGATTTTGTTGAACTTCCAATTGGTGCGCACAAAGAGATAGGCCGTCATGGACGAAAGCACGGCAATGATGACCACACTAAAGACTGTGATCACTAGGGAGTTAACAAAAGCCGAGGTAAAGTTCATGCGCTGAAAAGCATTGGTGAAATTACTGAGCGACCAGACATCTGGGAAGTTAAAGGGATTGGAGATAATCTCTCGTCTGCTTTTGAAAGAGTTAATGAGCACAAAGAAAAAGGGAGATAGGTAGATGGCCAAAAGTGCGTAAAGACTCATGCTTTTGAGGATTCTTAGGAACCTTTGTAGTGGTTGCATCAGGCTTCTACCTCCAGTTTCTTTGTAAAGTATACTTGGGTCAGACTGATGGCTGCCACAAGCACAAATAAGAGGAAGGCTTGCGACTGGCCTACGCCATACTGCTGGGCCAAAAATGCCTTTTTATAGACATGCATGCTGATGAGTTCGCTACTCTTGAATGGTCCTCCGTCTGTGAGTGCTAGGTTGACATCGTAGACCATGAAACCTCGTTGAATGGTGAGGAAGACTGTGACAATAAAGGATGGAACCATAAGTGGCAGGACAATGTTCTTCAGCCGATGAAAACCACTGGCCCCATCGATGGTTGCGGCCTCAATTAGGTCTCTAGGGATATTGGACAAGCCAGCAATGAAAATAATCATCATATAACCGGAGTATTGCCAAACGGTGACGATCACCAAAGTCCAGAGTACTTTATTGGGATTAGCTAGCCAGGAGTAGGAAAGAAAGCTAATGTCTAGACTACGCCCGATAAAGACAAGCACTGTAGAAAAAATGAATTTCCAGACAAGTCCTAGGATAATTCCACCGATTAAATTAGGAATGAAAAAGCCGGTACGCAGAAGGTTTTGGCCCCTAACAGTATTACCAGTGAGTGCGTAGGCCAAAATAAACCCCAAGGTATTGACGATCACTACAGTGTAGAGCACATAACGTACCGTCAGGAGAAATGAGTTCCAAAAAACTGGGTCTTTGAACACCGTTAGATAGTTGTTTAGACCCACGAAGGTATAGGTTTTGGCGATGCCGTCCCAGTTTGTAAAGGTTAAATAGATGCCGAAGAGGAAGGGCAGAATGATGACGGTAAGAAAGACAAAGGTTGTGGGGCCTGCGAAGAGTAAGTAGGTCTTGAGTCTGTCAGAGAATCGTTTTTCCGTTGTCATGCTTTACACCTCACATCTCGCTTGGGTAGAACTCAAAAGAGGTAGAGCATTAGGCAGCGATGGCTGCCTAATGCTCTGATGTATCTAGCGTTCGTTTTATAGACCTTGCCAGTAAGCTTCAACTTCTTGGAAGAATGCATCTCTGGTGACAAAGCCGCCCAGATACTTTTGCATGGAAGCACCAACTTGGGCCCAATGATCAGGTGGTAGGTTTAGAACGAAGTTCATGGTCTTTTCTGCCTGAACATAGTCTAAGATCGAGGCTGCCAAGGGGTCTGCAGGAGTGATGGTAATGTTCTTGAAGGCTGGGATGATGTTAGCATCCACGACAAAACGCTTTTGGCCTTCAGGATCATAGACGAGCCAGTTGAGGAAATCTTTGGCTGCCTGTTGTTGTGCAGGAGAGTTTTGCTCCCCATCCACAATAAAGTACTTGGTTACGCCAACTGGTATCTGTGTATTACCTAGGTCGCCAGGATTGTTGCTGACAGGCACTGGCAAGAAGCCGTATTGGCCATTGGCTGTGTCAAAATCGTTGATTTGGGGCCAAGCCCAGTTACCCATAAACCAGATACCTACTTCGCCTTGACCAATCAGCTCAGTGCCTCTGTCATAAAGGCCAGCTAAGGGGTCTAAGCGGTCGTAGTTGTACTCTTTCATGAGGTCAAATGTGTCCATTAATCCGTTGGCTGCTACGTTTTCGCCTAAACGAACGCTGCCGTCTTTGAGGCCAGCCTGGAACTGATTAATAGCGGCAAAATCTTCCGATTGAGAAGCATAGGCCAAGGCGAAGAAGTGTGCGCCTAAGGACCAATCTTCTGGGGAAATCACAAGGGCATCTTTACCGCTAGCGGCAATTTGCTCAAAGAGTTGGCGGAGGGAATCGGTGGTGTTGATGGTGCTAGGGTCAAACTCGCCGCCCACAGCATTGTCCAGAACGGGCTTGTTATAAATGAAGCCATATCCTTCGACTGTGGCGGGGAAGGCCAAGATTCTTCCGTCGGCAGCAGTTGCCATATCTAGGCTATTGGCAATGGCATCTGCAACCCACTTTTCATCGTTGAGGGCGAGTGCGCGATCTTCAAAGAGCAGTACATCCCCAGCATCGAGCATGAGTAGTGCTGGCGCATTACCCGATGCGTACAAGGCTACAGCGCGTTCGAAGGGAGACTGCCCAACACCAGCAGCAATCACTTCAACGCTGACGCCATCGGTGATACTCGTGTAGTAACGGGCGATTTCTTCCAGTTGAGTCTGGATTTCTCCTTTGGAGTTCAAAATCGTAATCTCAACATTTTGGGCCAGGACAGCCGCACTAGACAGGGAAAGTACCAAGGCAACAACAAGCATTAGTCGACCTAACTTAAATCTACTCACAACAACTCCTCCTTTTTAGTACAGACTTCACATCTGCCTTCTTTATCTAAGATTGTAGCACAATCTTAAAACATATGTCAACCGGTTAACATACGTAATTTCTTAAGATTCGGCTAAAGCGTCAAGGTGGTTTCTTGTTCTGTTTCAGGGTTCCAGTAGCGTATTTCGAAGGTGTGTGTCTTGAGATTGCAGGCCAAAACGGCTTTGTAAAGACCGCTTTCCCAGGTAAGTTTAAGTCCATCGCCTGCTAAGGCAGAAACAGAAAACTCGCCATCGAAGACGGGATAGGAGTTGCGAAAACGCATGAGTTCGAAGAGTTTTTTGACCACAGGGCGTTCCATGGTCTCTTCTGCTTCTTCCAGAGTGTAATAATGGCGGTTAATGTTCCTACCGACCTTCGTTTCTTCTAGGAGCTCGATGTCATTTTCCCCAGCTAAGAGCCCCACATAGTACACTTGGGGTATGCCAGGCGTGAAAAATTGGATGGCTCGGGCCAAGAGATAGGCGTCGTCATTATTTCCTAAGGCAGAGTAGTAGGTACAGTTGAGCTGATAGATGTCAAGATTATTATAGGCAGCGGTGTTGTAGATCTGTTTTACATTCGCGCCACGGGAGAATAGGTATTCCTTGGTCTGGTTGATCTCCTCATCGCTGAGCAGATCCTTGACATCCACAACGCCAATACCATCATGGGTATCGAGGGTTGTAAACTGTTTGCGTGGACAGATCTTGAGCCAGTGGAGCAGGCGGGAATTATCGCCCGAGTAGAGGCTGTAAAGGAGTAGCATGGGCAGACTAAAGTCATAGACCCAATAGTCTCTTTTGGCGAGTTCCAGCTGGATGGTGTAATGCTCGTGGATCTCGGGGAGAATTTCCACATTGTAAGGCTTCAGGATATCCCGGGCGAAGTCCAAAAGTTCCCATACTTCAGGCTCCACGAAAAAGCAGTTGGTGCCAAGTTTCTTAATGGCATAGGCAAAGGCATCTAGACGTATGAACTTGGCCTTTTTCTCTGCTAAGAATTGAAGTGAGTCACGGATGAACTCCCTGGTGACTTCGGTGGTAACATCTAAGTCGATTTGTTCCTCATCAAAGGTACACCAGATCTTCTCTGTGGTTCCATCGGCAAATTGAACATCCACATAGGGCGCACGAGGTTTGCGGCGGTAAATTTGTTCCACATCCTCTTGGCTGGGCTCGCCATTAGGCCAAAAATCCTTGAATCGGATGAACATGTCACGATACTTCGATTGATCCTTCTTGGCCTTGAAGTCTTGAAAGAAGCTCGATTGGCGAGAGATATGATTGATCATGAAATCCACCATAAGATCGAACTCATCGCCAATGGCGGCAATGTCTTCAAAAGTGCCAAACGCTGGGTCTACCGTGCGATAATCCAGTGGTGCAAAGCCTCGATCGGCTGAACTGGGGTAAAATGGTAGGATATGGACTCCGCCCACGACTCCCCTCAGGTGTTTGTTTAAAATATACTGTAACTCTTGCAGATTCCTTCCTAGACTGTCAGAATAGGTAATCAGCATGATTTGATTACGTACTGTCATTTCTGGCACCTCCTCTGGTCGTTAGAGAGTTTGATGATTATCATAACAATTCTCCTCATTTCCCACATGATCTGTTTACAATCATAGTATAGATAATGGAATGATTTGTGTCAACCGGTTGGCATACTTGTTGGCATACTTG
>JAAYOK010000210.1 GCA_012520355.1 Bacillota bacterium
ATATGCGATCCTTTGTTACCATACTTCTGTCGAGATATGCAAACTCCTTCTAAAAAAAGTGAAAAAATGTTCTCGGGCGATACAAATATTCACTCGGTCAGAGTCAAACCCCCTTCTTCTCGGGAAAAAGAAGACCCTAGTTATGAACTAGGGCCTAGAAAATTTTTTAGCTAATCTCCCATTCGAGTAAAGGAATACGATTTGTGTCGCAAGAGGACAGGAAAAAACTCAACGTAGAACAAAATCGCCTTCGGTCAACATGGCCTGCTGAAACTCTGGAAAATCCACATGCTGGAGAGCTATACCGTAGCGGTTGGCACAGTCAACGAGGTTGTGGATGGCCAAGTCGTAGTTACCACCTTCAGTGAGATTCACTTGGAAGACATCTAAAAGCTCGTCTAGCATGACACCTTGCTCTGCCACATACTGTTCCATCTGCCTCTGCAGAATCTGACGATAGTCCTTCATCTGCTGACTTGCCTCAAGATAGAGTTTTTCCATACGTTCATATTCTTCCGCATTCAACTTGGCATTTTTGATAATCTCCCGGGTCGTTGTTACAGCATAACTGGCCAGGGTATAGATGGCCATTGGCAGAAAAGGATTCGCGGCGCCAACCGCGAGCTCAATACTCTTGGTTAGATAGATGGTGGCCACCGATTTGATGGCTGTGTTTTGGAGCTCCGTCACGGTCTCTTCGCCAGAAAGCTCCCCCTTGCTATAAGCCCGCAAGGCGACCCCGCAATCGATAAGGGCTCCTGCCATGGTAACGGCCACAGCGGAATCAGCTAGAAATGGTATACTCTTTTCCTTGCCAAAAATCCGCAGTACCGAGGATAGGCTACCAGTTGCGAGCCCCCTTCCACCTGCCTTAGCGGTGGTTACCCCGATTTCCTTAAGGGCCACTGAAAGCTCTTTGCGATCCTGGTAGACTTCGCAGAGGTTGAGCACGGAAGTACTCACCCCGGTAATAATCATGTTGGCAACCGCCATGTTGGCGCCGGTCTGGACGATCTCTCGCCCATACTGCTGGGCCTTAAGGCGAGTGGCGTAGGCTTCAGGATTACCATGGGCCTTTTTCAGCTCTGACGTTGTGGTACCGCCACTACCCACCCCGGAAGGGTGCGTTGTCTCCCTCACTAAATTGGACATGGTATCCTCATAGGTAGCTTGGGAGATCTCACCATTCTGGTATTGCCTCTCTAAGGCCGCCTTCACTTCTTCATATTTATCCCTAGCCACTATACGCTGCATGCCATGGTATTTCTTATCGGTTATCATCCGAGCTGTGCGGTTTGGATCATTGTTGACCTTGGCCTGCCCCCTTAGAATCACCGTATCACCCTCTATGATGCGGAAATCATCAGGAGCATGGGGTTCACCGGGCCCACCCCAAGACTTCTTGGCATCGGTCACCTGCACCTGAGCGCGACTCCCCTTGTTACCCAGTGCGGTATTGAGTTTGGCCGCCTCGATATACTCAAAGAGATTTCCCTTGGACTGCTCATAATCTACATTTCTCAACTGAGCAGCTTTCTTGAGAAATACGTCCATTCCCCTCATAGATGCATCAGAACCAACTTGCACATTCCGGGAAACGATGTTTCCCACCTGGTTAGCACCGTAACGCAGCGCATCATCCCGCACCTTCTGGCGCGAATTCTTAGCCATAGACCGCACCTACATTCTCAGGAAGTTCAAGGAGAGACTGGTTGGCTTGTTCTAAAACCAAGGGAGCGTCCTCGGCTAAATCTCCTTCTTTCGTTAGGAGGGGATGGACCAAGATCGTGTGGAGGATCTGGGTAGAAAGCCAAATATGGTGGAGCTGTTTCTGATCTGCAAGGGAAAGACGGCGAAAATCCAGAGTAAGGGATCGCCCCAATAGCTTTTTGATCCGGTTAAGGAGAAGCCTGCTCTGATGCCTCTCCGCTCTGTCCACTACATCCCGCAGGTCATGGAGCTGCTGAGCATAACCTTTTCGTACCTTCTGGATAAACGTTTCATAGCGGAAGGCCAGATCTTCTACCTTTACCATAAAGTCTACCAGGAGACCCATTTCCTCTACCTTGGCCGCCACTTCAGCATAGGTCTTCCTCGCTTGTGCCAGGTTCTCCTCCGCTTTTGCAGCCATAATAAAGCCAGCTACAGCCAGTACAGGGGCCACCACAACTCCGCCTAAGACGAGGGTTCCACCAGCAACCCCCAGGCCTCCAGCTGCTAATGATCCCCCACCAAACCAAGCCAGCGTGGCATTGGTGGCAGCTGCACCTGATAACGAAGCGATGGCAGTGCCTGTGGAGGCCGAGGCGAACATCATCGCCCCTCCATAACTGGCCACGCCAGCCAAGGCCCCGGCACCAAGGGAGCTGACGCCTCCTTTGATCACCTCACTGGCCTTAAGCGAGGCGAGTTTCAGCTCGGCCAAATTGGCCAATTTGCTTGAATGACTAGGCGACAAAGAGTCCTGACTGGCGAAACTCTCCAGATCTACATGCTTGAACTTGGAGTAGAGTTTGACAAACTCTCCTATATCTTCCGACCAAGCCTGCAGTTTCAACTCGCCTAGGCGTTCTAGTTGCTCCGAAGTCTTTTCCCTTTGCATCTCGAGAATTTCTTCAGCCTCTTCATACATGTTCTTGGCTGTTTTCATGATTTCTTTAGCATTAGAACCGTTTACTATAGCTTGTCCGCCCTTGACAAGTCCGGTTATGCCGGCAATTGCCGCGGCGCCCCCTAGGATAATTGGTATGACCATGCCTACTACTCCTTTCTGAAACCATTACCTATCGCTACAATCCTTGGGTCCCAAGAAGACACCACCTGGACCAAGTTCCCAGCCATCATGCCCTAGAGTGGGCGGCACTCGTTTCCACCCGCTTTGAATACGAGCTTCAACCCTTTCTAGATTGGGAATTCCAGCTACGGCAGATACCGCCTCTACGCAAAAGGCCCCCACGCCGTTAGCCAAGGTGACTACGTCTTCTGGCCGCCTATTCCTTAACAAGCCTGCTAAGAAACCGGCGATAGTGGTGTCACCGGCACCGGTAGTCCCTGCTACATCCACTGCAAAGATGGGTGAAAGTAACTGCCGTTTCGCCCAGGGTTCTCCCAAGGTTGCTCCAGCACGAGTATCCGTGC
>JAAYOK010000211.1 GCA_012520355.1 Bacillota bacterium
CAGCCGCGACCTACGAAATCAAAGTGGGCGACGGTACCTATCGTGGTAGCGCTCAAGGTTTCGGTGGCGAGCTCGCTCTTGATGTCACCGTCAGTGGTGGCAAGATCACAGAGATCGTAATTGGTGACAATAGTGAAACCCCCTTTATCGCAGGTAACGCCTTTAACACGCTACCTTCCGCTATTATCGAAGCCCAAGGGCCCGTCGATGTGGTGAGTGGTGCAACAGTGACCAGTAAAGCTGTGCTAGAAGCGGTGGAAAAAGCAGTCTCTGGTGAAGCTGCAGTCGCTGAACCAGCCGCGACCTACGAAATCAAAGTGGGCGACGGTACCTATCGTGGTAGCGCCCAAGGCTTTGGTGGCGAGCTCGTTCTTGATGTCACCGTCAGTGGTGGCAAGATCACAGAGATCGTAATTGGTGACAATAGTGAAACACCCTTTATCGCAGGTAACGCGTTTAAAGCACTTCCTTCCGCCATTATTGAAGCCCAAGGGCCCGTCGATGTGGTGAGTGGTGCAACAGTGACCAGTAAAGCAATTCTCAGCGCTGTTGAGGATGCTCTGACAAATTAGGATTTCCCAGAAGGGTCTCTAGGTTTTCTAGGGGCCCTTTTTCTTCTTGTTTCATACTCGGCCTGGGCAATGGTCATACTAGCGGTACAAAGAGGAAAAGGAGCTGGTGATTGTGCCGAGTCTGATGCAAATGCGCCAGGTGGGCCAAACATGTAGTGCCTATGATGCTGAAGACGAAGCAGCTGAACGAAGCTGTGAAAGCTGCTTACATTGGCAGGGCGAAAGCGAAGATTGTGAACTGGATATCTTCTGGGAACAACTAACAAATCTAGATCAGACGTAGACGTAAGTCCTTGGTTGACGCAAAGAGTTGACCAAGGGCTTTTTCTCTTGTAGAAATGATAAGTGAAAAAGTGTATGATGAAAAGTGTAGTATGAATTGAGGTGATAGATTATGGCACAAATCGGTTTATTCGATATCGTGGGGCCCATCATGGTTGGACCATCGAGTTCGCATACGGCTGGTGCAGTACGGCTGGGTCTTGCTACAAAGCGCATTCTGGGGACAGATGTTACCAAGGCAGACATTACTCTGCATGGTTCGTTTGCCGCTACCTATTGGGGGCATCGAACGAATGTGGCGCTGATAGCTGGTCTTTTGGGTATGGGTATGGACGACGAGCGAATTCCGCAAGCCTTGGAGCTCGCAAAAGATGCAGGCCTCGAATATAGCTTTTCATCGGGGGATCTGGGAGATGTGCATCCCAATTCTGTTCGTATTAAGGCAGAAGGTTCTGGTGATAAGATCGAAGTTGCTGGAGCTTCCATTGGCGGTGGGCGGATTAATATTTTCGAAGTCAATGGTTTTGAGGTTGGCGTTGATGGGAGCTATACCACATTGATCACTCGACATCGGGATGAGCCTGGCGTAATTGCGGAGATTACCAAGGTCTTGGCCATCCATGGCATTAACATCGCATTTTTAAACGTGAGTCGGAAAATTCGCGGTTCCGAAGCCTTGCTGTTGGCCCAAACAGACGATCAGATTTCCGATCTAGCCCAGCAGCATGTGCTGAGGATACCCGGGGTCATTGTAGTGCGGACATTACCGCGTTTTTAGGAGGATTTGTGTGGATATTAACAGTGCAAATCAACTGCTAGAGCTTTGCGCCGAGCGCGAGGAGAGTATGGCCCAAGTTGTGGCAGAGTATGAGGCTTTTCGGAGCAACACATCCTGTGAAGAAGTCCGTGCCCAAATGCGGGAAACACTCCAGGTCATGAGGGCCTCCATCGAAAATGGCATTCTGGATCAAGGTGAAAGAACGCACATCATTACTGGGTATGGCCATCTGTTTCAGACCGCAATTCATGACGGTCGAATTTTGGGTGGTTCTCTCTTGAAAAACTCCGTTCTCTACGCCTTGGCGGTTGGTCAGCACAATGCGGGTTTAGGCCGCATTGTAGCCTGTCCTACTGCCGGAGCCTGCGGCGTCGTACCCGGTGCAGTACTTGCTGCAGCCCAGGAACTGGGAAGTAGCGATGAAGAAATCGTGGAAGCCCTCTTAGTCATGGGCGGTGTGGGAGTTGTTTCCGCTGCCCAAGGACCCATTAGTGGGGCAGAGGGTGGTTGCCAAAGTGAATGCGGCGTTGCGTCATCCATGGCCGCAGGTGCGGTGGTCCAGTTAATGGGTGGAACGCCGGAGCAAGTCTTCGCAGCGGCTTCGTTAGCTCTGCAAAGCCATTTAGGCCTAGTCTGCGATCCTTTGGCCTCCCTCGTCGAGGTTCCTTGTGTTACCCGCAATGCAACCTCCGCATCCATCGCCATTGTGGCAGCCAACATGGCTATAGCGGGGATTCCTGCTGTGATTCCCTATGATGAAACAGTTGTAGCCATGAAGCAAATTGGCAAGGCTTTGCCAGAGAGCCTGCGGGAAACATCAATCGGAGGATTGGCAGCCAGTCCCACTGGACAGAGAATCTATAAGGAGATGCGCGATAAGCATAGTCTTTAGTCTAGGGCCTGGATCAAAAGAAGACGCAGCATCCATGATGCTGCGTCGCATTTACTCAAATGGCGGAACCGACGAGACTCGAACTCGCGATCTTCGGCGTGACAGGCCGACGTGTTAACCAACTACACCACGGCTCCAAGCAACTTTTATTATACCGGTCTTTCTTGGTTTAGGCAAGTGATTTTTTGCATTTCTAGTGTGAAGGAGGATTCCCATGCGTCGTAGGGGAGTTGTTATTGAAAGAACAGAGCGGGAACTTTTGGTGGAGATCCA
>JAAYOK010000212.1 GCA_012520355.1 Bacillota bacterium
CCAGATCTGGATCAAGAGCCATGATAGCTTCGTTGTCATCTGCTACATTGACTATCTTCCCGTTCTCAACAGCCTCCTTAATCTCTGGAATGTACCATCTATCAGCTGCAGTTGCTACACCCTTTAGTTTCTCAACAATATTGAGTTTAGCGAAATGACCGGCCTGGGTGGTAGATAGCGCGACAACGCGTTCTATCGGGCCGGCAATCTCCACGTCATAGCTAACCCCTTCTGGCGCAGTTCCCCCCTCTGGCAGCAGCAGCACGCGCTGCCCGGCACCGTCAATAAGAATTTTAGCGCCATCAGCAAAATACTCAATATTAAACCCAATAGCGTACTCTGGCTGGGTGACAGTCTGCATCGCCAATATTGGAGCGTTGCAAGTAGCCACGGTAAAAGCAAGAACTAGTAAAGCAGCAAGCAAACGTGAAATTTCCTTCGTTTTCATCTGGTTACCTCCTAGTATTTAAGTACAAACAAAAAACAGGCCTACTATCACGGGAAGAGATAGGAGGCCTGACCTAGCATCGCGCCAACGCATAGGTAACCCAGACTGAGCCCTTACTCATCCCCGTGAGTAGTCGGTCAAACTGCAAAAGGTAAGTCTCCTGGCTTAGGCATCAGCGCGGCAACCGTCTTCCCGGGGGGGACCCAGTGACATTTTGGTTGCTACTCCGCCTTTACAGTTGCGGGACAGCGTGGGATTTACACCCAACTTCCTTATTAAGCACATTCTAGATTGTGCACCTTAAACAGTGAATTTAATCACCACCATCATACCAGAGATAAATGCGGCAGGCAACCCTAGTTTTCCTCTTCCGAAGTTTTGATCCCAAAGAACTGAGTGGGCATGGTAGTCAAATGGCAGACGGACTAGCTGAGAAAGTGGATTGTTTTGACAACCCCATAATACTATGATATTCTCTACTCGTAACAAGTACATAAGGCTCCAATTATGGTTTGAATATTTCCTTAATATTTTGAGGAAAGTTCATCAGGGAAAACGGTGAAAGTCCGTTGCTATAGGCGTAGCTGTAACCAGCATATTGTGGGTATCTCTCCACTGCCATTAGGTGGGAAGGGGAATGCATTTACCACGCTGGAAGCCAGAATACCTGTCATAATTGCGTACCTTGTAACCTCCGTCCTTAGAGGGTGCATGGAATTAGCATTTTTGTCGTGGCATGGAAATGGTACTGGCCATCTGACGTTATTCCAAAGACTGTCTCAAAGGGGAGGCAGTCTTTTTTTGTATTTAGGGAAGGTGAGCTTGTGCGTGAGGGTTTTTCGACTGGAACTTGTGCTGCAGCAGTAGCAACTGCAGGGGTTCAGATGCTTATAACGGGTCAACCTCTTGCTGCAGTTTCTGTTTTTTTACCTCAGGGTCAAGAGGCTGTTTTCACCCTAGAACAGGCTGATTTCATCCCCGAAGGTGTTCGTTGTTGTGTACTGAAAGACGGGGGCGACGATCCCGATGTGACCCACGAGACGCCCATCTGTGCGTTGGTGCGTTGGGCAGAAGGCCCAGAAAGGGTAAGAATAAGAGGTGGTCAGGGTGTGGGCCGTGTGACGAAGGCGGGTTTAAAAGTCCCGGTGGGTGAGGCAGCAATTAACCCAGTACCGCGCCAGATGATTAGGGAGAACGTTCAGCGGATTCTGCCTGCAGGAAAATCAGTGGAGATAACCATTTCGGCGCCATACGGTGAAGAGTTAGCTAAAAAGACACTGAATCCCAAATTAGGCATTGTCGGTGGGATTTCTATATTAGGCACGACTGGGCGAGTGCGTCCTATGTCTAACGAAGCCTTTAAGGAGTCGCTGATACCACAACTATCAGTGGCTAGGGCCGCGGGGTTTAAAAGCATATGCTTGGTACCCGGTGGCTCAGGAGAAAGGGCTGTGCGAAAACTATTTAATGTACCTGAAGATGCTATATGTCAGATGAGTAATTGGCTTGGCTTTATGTTGAGCCAAGCTGTTGATCTTGGATTTGAAGCAGTGATCGTAGCTGGCCACATTGGCAAGATTATCAAAGTGGCGGGTGGGATCTTCGATACCCATAGTAAAGTAGCAGATGCGAGATTGGAGATAATGGCAGCGTATGCTGGCGCAGTAGGGGCAACACCAGAGGTGATTAGGGAGATACTGTCGCAGGGAACCACGGAAGCAGCTTTGGAGATCGTAAAACAGAATGGACTAGAGGCGCTTTATGCACCCTTGGCTCAGCAAGCGGCAAAACGGGCTGAGGGGTATGTGCAAGGTGCTTTGAAGGTTGGTATTGTCTTTTTTGACCTTTCTGGGAATTTAATTGCATTAGACCAAAATGCTAACGAGATTGGAAGGTGGAGTGGCTGGTGGGGAAGTTGATTGTGGCTGGAATTGGCCCAGGTGCAGCTAATTATGTCATACCAGAGGTCGATCATTGGGTTCAACAAGCGAGACTCCTGGTAGGTGGGCGCCGCGCCTTAGAGTTGTTTAGGGATTTTAAAGGAAGAATATTGCAGGTCACCAAGGACTATCAGGATCTTTTTCCCGAAATTGCAATGCATCTTAGTAAAGGTCAGACTGTGGTTGTCTTAGTCTCTGGTGATCCTGGGATATTTAGTTTAATGAGTAACATAAAAAACGAGTTTCCTAATGCCATTCTGGTTGTTCCCGGAATTAGCTCGATACAGATGGCAGCTGCTCGGTTACAAACCACTTGGGATGATGCAACAATTCTTAGTATTCATCACAAACTTCCGGAGAATTTGCTTTTGGAACTAAACTCTAAAGAAAAAATATTTATACTCACAGGCCCTATCTATGACCCAGTTTACTTACTAGATTGTCTCGTTAAGCAAGGAATTTTAGATTGTCGAATAGCCATTTGCGCTGATCTTTCTAGTCCTGACGAAGAAGTGATCTCCATCGATCTAAGTAATCTTTCAATTCAAGAAATAGAAACACTAAAACTTGCTTTAACCCGCTTTAAAAAGCGTTCTGTTGTATTTTATTTTGAAAGATCGGTTGGGCATCATCCAGAGCTTGTATATTCTGGTTTGGGAGATCAACAGTTTCAGCGTGGTACGGTACCTATGACTAAAGAAGAAATTCGGGCTATTTCCCTGAGTAAGCTTCGCATTCAACCCGATAGTATTGTTTACGATGTGGGATCTGGTACTGGTAGTATTGCTGTACAGGCGGCCATGTTTGCCTACCGGGGCGTGGTTTACGCCATGGATCATAAACCCGAAGCAATAAAACTAACTCGTTCCAACGCTCTCCAGTTTGGATTGAAAAATGTGGTTTCCATCGAAGGGAAGGCTCCGGGTTGTTTTCCGATCCAAAAAGCCGACGCCATTTTTCTGGGTGGGACAGGTGGATACCTGCAATCGCTTTTTAAAGCCGCTTTGGAACAATTAAATCCTCAAGGGAGAATTGTACTAAACGCTGTAAGTATTGATACTGTAACGCAGATGTGGGATTTGATTGGTCAGCACCCTGAACTAGAAATAGAGGTTATTCAGGCGCAAATTGCTACTGCGGAGCCTCTAGGCCAGACTAGAATATGGAAGGGACGCAACCCCGTCACTATTTTTACCTTAGAGAGGAAGTAGCCCATGATCTACCTAATTGGAGCTGGCCCTGGTGATCCAGGACTAATTACGGTTAAAGCTGCAAACATTTTAGCACATACACCCATTGCCATTTATGCTGGATCCTTAGTAAATCCGGATATACTCGATTACTTGCCTAAAGAGGCCGAGATTTATAATAGTGCCACCATGACTTTGGAAGAAGTAATTGCGGTGTTTCAAAGAGCCCATGAAAAAGGCTTAGATGTAGCGCGTATACATACCGGTGATCCCAGCATTTATGGGGCAATTCAAGAGCAAATCGATTGGCTGGATGAGCACGAAATCCCCTATACCATCATCCCTGGGGTAAGCAGTTTTTTGGCAGCTGCAGCCGCCCTCAAGCAGGAGTTTACCCTGCCTGGGGTGAGCCAAACAGTTATATTGACGCGGATGGAAGGACGGACTGCTGTTCCTGAACTAGAATCCCTAGAACGCCTAGCTCAACATCAATCGACCATGGTGATTTTTTTAAGTGTACAGATGATGGAAGATGTAGTCTCTAGGTTGCTGAAGGGATATAGCCCCGCTACTCCTGTTGCGGTGGTGTATAAAGCCTCATGGCCAGAAGAATTGATTTTGCGTGGCACACTTGAGACCATTACAGAGCAAGTGAAAGACGCCCAGATTACGAAAACTGCCTTGATTATTGTAGGCGATGTTCTAGAAAGCGAATACGAGCTCTCCAAGCTATATGCAGCAGATTATTCTCACGCCTATCGGCAGGCAAAGCCATGAAAATTGCAATCTATGTCCTATCTTGGCGCGGCGTCAAACTGGCGATTCAACTGCAGAAGCTAGCCTGGCCAGGTGTAGAACTAGAGATTTTTGCCCATGAGAAATGGTTTGTGGCCGATGTAGAGGCGAATTGGCATCAACTTTCCTTTGGGGACTGCTTGGCCGAAAATTTCAGCAAGTTTGATGCCCACATCTGTATTATGGCTCTAGGAATTGTAGTGCGTCACTTAGCACCTCTTTTAGTTCACAAGACGGTGGATCCAGCGGTTATTGTTATGGATGAATTGGGGAAGTTTGCCATAAGCGCAGTAGCAGGCCATCTTGGAGGAGCCACTGTATTAACGGAAAAGATCGCCCAGATACTTGAAGCACAGGCTGTTATCACAACAGCATCTGATGGTTTAGGTCGCCTTGTACCAGATAGTTATAGCCAGATGCGAGGTTGGCAGCTCGAATATCCTGCAGGCTTAATCCCCGTTAACTCGGCCATCGTCAATGATCAAGACTGTTATCTTTACATAGAACCAGATCTAACGAGCGCAGTTATTCCATGGGGGCAAAGCTATCAGCTGGATTATGCTGGTAAAACCTTGAATTTTCGTGCGGTATGGCCTTTGGAGCAGTGGCCTGGGCTTGAACCGGCTATTTTGATGACCCATCGATTGCTAGCTGGCGATCTAACACAGAGCGTTCTGATTCGTCCCCGCAATCTTGTGGTGGGGGTAGGTTGTAAACGAGGAACCTCGGCTAAGGATATTCTTACCGCCATTTATCGTGTATTTCAGGAATTTGACCTGAGTGTATCTTCCCTTTTTTGCTTAGGTTCCATTGATTTAAAAGCAGATGAAATCGGCTTGCTCCAGGCAGCGGAAGAACTCCAGACCGAGATCAAGTTTGTCGATCGTCAGGCAATTGCCAGTAGTGATCTTGTCTATACACATTCGGATTTCGTAAAAAAAACAGTGGGAGTTGGTGGAGTATGCGAACCAGTAGCAATGATTCTTGCCAAACGAAAGAAACTAATCGTGCCGCGTCAAGCCCGGGGGGGGATCACTATTGCGGTGGCCCAGATGTTCATCGATTTAACCGGGGAAAACTCTACTTTGTCGGTTTAGGCCCAGGCATAAGGGATAAATGACTGTGGAAGCACTTCTCCCCGTGATCTGGCTAATTGGTGGAACGTCCGAGGCACCCATGCTTGTCCGTAAACTCATTGAGCTAAATTACAGGCTTGTGGTAACAACAACAACTTCGGAGGGAGCAAATCTTTTGAGATCTCACGATGTAAAAGTGCAGATTGGTGCGTTAAATAGGGATGGTATGGAAGATTTAATTACAGAAGAAGGAATTCAACTGGTCGTTGATGCGAGTCATCCCTATGCTACTTTGGTTTCTGAGAACGCCATGGCTGTTTGTGCTCGCCTTGACCTTCCCTATATACGGTTCGAACGTCCTGAGCTAGATTTGCCTACAGATCCCTTGATTCGGCAAGTAAGCACTATGGAGGCCGCAGCTAACCTGGCCTTTGAGCTTGGCTCAACGGTATTCACCACTATAGGAGTGAAGGATTTAGCTGTTTTTGTGCAAAAACGAGACATACTGCGCAATGGTGGACAGGAAAATATAAGATTGATTGCTAAAGTACTTCCGGCATTGTCTTCGATCCAGACTTGCCAAGACTTGGGTTTGGAATTGAAGGATGTGTTTGCAATGTATGGGACGGTTTCTACCAGCTTTTATCAGGAGATCATCCGCGAATACAAGATCGATGTAATGATCTCCAAAGAAAGTGGTGAAACTGGAGGGGTTCTTGAGAAAATAGAAGCTTGCTTAGCTTTAGAAAAACCCCTCATTATTGTCTCGCGTCCAAAACTCCAGTATTTAGAGCTTGTTTCCAGTCTTGTAGACTTGGAGGACAAGCTTGAGAAGGTTGGTGCCAAATGTCAAAAGTGAAAATTGAACGTCCAAAGATTATGGACCCTAGGGAAATTGAAGCAACCAGCATGGCCATTATAGAACCCTATTTAAAGGAGTTTCAATTTCGGTCTGGTGAAAAGGAAATCTATAAAAGAGTGATTCATACTACAGGAGAACCTTCAATCGCATCTCAAATTAAAATTAGTCCTAATTTTGTTAGTGTGACAACCGCTGCTCTCCGAAGAAAATGTACAATAATAACCGATGCCGAAATGGTCAAGGCGGGAATTAACAAACGCAATCTCACGATTTGTGGTAATGATGTAGTGTGCGCGATTCATGATCCTGAAGTGATAAAATTAGCACAAAAGGTAGGAACCACAAGGGCGGTGGCTGCTGTTAGTTATTTGGCCCCGGAAATCGAGCAAAGTATCTTTGCCGTAGGCAATGCACCCACGGCCTTGTATGAAGTGTTACGTCTCATTGTTGAGGGTGATTTGCGCCCGGCGGCTATTATTGGCGTCCCTGTGGGATTTGTAGGTGCTGCCGAATCGAAGGAGTTGCTAATTTCCCTGGCTCCTCAACTTGCGGAAATGGGGATTGCCTGGATTGCATTGCAAGGCACAAGGGGAGGAAGTGCCATCGCCGCCACTATCATTAATGCTCTTCTTATTCAAGTCACTAGGGAGGAACAGAATGTCTGAGCTAGGATTGGTTCAAGTCTATACTGGAAACGGTAAGGGAAAAACCACAGCTGCTTTGGGTCTTAGTTTGCGGGCCGTGGGTAATGGTTGCCGGGTGCTTGTAATCCAGTTTCTCAAAGGCAGAAATAAGACAGGAGAGCTTGTCGCGATAGAGGTCTATGGAGAACTTTTCAAAATTGAACAATATGGTAGTGGCAGATTTTTGGGTCAGCGTAGACCTACGGATGAAGAGAGAGAATTGGCTGCGATGGCTTTGCAGCGGGCCAAAGTGGCTATGCAGGATAAAGCTTGTGACCTTCTTGTTTTGGATGAGGTTAGTCATGGTATTAATAAAGGGCTTGTTGATCTGGCTGCTGTCCAAGAGTTGATCGTAAATAGACCCCCAGGTTTAGAGATCGTTTTAACTGGACGCAATATGCCTCCGGAGTTAGTGGAGTTAGCGGACTTAGTCAGTGAAATACAAGAGATCAAACATCCTCATGAAAAGGGAGTTAAAGCTCGGAAAGGAATCGAATTCTGATGTACCAAAACGGCTTTGTAATTGCTGCACCCAAAAGCGGCGAAGGTAAAACTACCATTGCTTGCGGTATCATGGCCGCTCTGGTTCGACGCGGAATGTCAGTGCAACCTTACAAAGTAGGACCTGATTATGTTGATCCTGCTTTTCATCGCTTGATCTGTAAGCGTCCATCGATCAATCTAGACCTCTGGATGGTACCCGAAGAGCTGGTGCGCTGGTCTTTTGCTAAGCGGGCGAGCTCTGCACAGGTTGCTGTGGTCGAAGGGGTGATGGGTCTCTTTGATGGTAGCCAAGAGGCGAAGCGAAGCGGGTCCACAGCAGATCTGGCTCGCGCCTTGGATCTTGGCGTTATTTTAGTTTTAGATGTTTCGAAAATGGCAGATAGTGCTGGAGCCCTGGTTTCTGGGTTTGCGAATTACCATCCAGAGGTAAAAATTGCCGCTGTGGTTGCCAACAAAGTGGGTAGCCCTAACCATTACGAGCTAGTCAAAGACGCAATTGAAGGTTCTACTGGGATTCCGGTCATTGGCGGAATTGGTCGAGATGAACACCTAGCTATTCCTGAACGAAAGTTGGGATTAAGCTCGCCTGAACAGTTTACTCATTTTTCATCCTGGCTAGATCGGATAGCAGATCTCATGGAAAAGAGCATAGATTTGGATTACCTTCTGGCTTTGACGCCACAGTTACATTTACCCCAAGTTAATGATCTAAAAAATGTCTTAAATCTTGCCCCCCAGGTACATACACGAATCGCGGTGGCAAGAGATGCTGTATTCAACTCTTATTATCAAGATAACCTAGACTTGCTAAGTGCCCTTGGTGGTGAAGTGGTTGAGTTTAGTCCCCTCCGTGATCAAACTCTGCCAGCAAATATAGACGGGATTTATTTGAGTGGGCGTTTCTCACGAGATGCAGCAGAAGTGCTTAGTTCAAATCAAGGGATGCACAGAGCTCTACAGGCAGCATGCCAAGTAGGAACTCCTATTTTAGCTGAGGGCGGTGGCCTTGCATATCTAACAGAGGGCTATTTAGAGGAGGATTCTTTTTATCCCTTTGCTCAACTAATACCAGGTAAAGTGCGTCTAACACAACGTTTGGCGGCCATGGGATATCGGCAAGCCTTTTTACATAAAGATACGATTTTGGGATTAGCAGGTACAGAGCTAAGGGGGCATGAGTTTCATTACACCTCCCTATCTGAAGATATTTGGAATGGGGTCTTTGAAACCTTCTCATCAAAGGGAGAAGCTCTGGGTTTAACTGGATTTATGACCAAAAATCTAGTCGCGTCCCACCTACATTGGCACTTTTTTTCTAACCCACAGGCTCTGGCTTCTTTTCTCCAAAAAGCTCAATATTACAATAAGAGGAGTATAGGACATGAAACTTTTGAAAGAAACAATCGCCGCTATACCTAGTCTCGATGAGTATGCTATGCAACAAACACAACTTCGTCTAGATGGACTTACCAAGCCTCCCGGGAGTCTTGGTAAACTCGAAGAGATCGCAGTGCAGCTCGCAGGCATCACCGGACAAGCCTTTCCCAAGGTTGATGTGGCTCGCGTTGTATTATTTGCCGCTGACCACGGAGTTGTGGATGAAGGCGTGAGTGCCTTTCCTCAAGATGTAACAGCAGCCATGGTTCTCAACTTTCTTAAGGGAGGAGCAGCAGTCAATGTGTTTGCGCGCCAGGCTAAATCCCAGATTCAGTTGATTGATATCGGAATGAAAGAAACCATTAACCATCCTGATCTAATTCACAAAAAGGTAAAGGCTGGTACGGATAATTTTTGTTTAGAGCCAGCCATGACGTCTGAAGAGGCCATTCAGGCACTTGAAATTGGTATTTCTATGGCTCATTTGGCACAAAACCAAGGCGTGCACATTTTGGCAACGGGCGAGATGGGAATTGGCAATACCACAGCCAGTAGCGCCTTGACCGCGGTTTTAGCTCAACTACCCGTGGAGGATGTGGTGGGCGCTGGAACTGGTCTTGACGCCCAAGGAGTTGAACGAAAGATTGATGCAATTAAAAGAGGGATCGTCCTCAACCAGCCTGATAGGAACGATCCCTTAGGAACGTTAGCGAAGGTGGGGGGACTGGAAATTGCTGGCTTAGCCGGATTGATTCTAGGTGCTGCATCATTGCGATTACCAATTATTATTGATGGGTTTATTTCTAGTGCGGCAGCTTTGGTTGCCTATAAATTAGCTCCCGCCTGCAAAAATTTTATGCTGGCTTCTCATGCCTCGGCAGAACCAGGGCATCAACAGGTGCTTTGTGCTATGGATCTAGAACCTATGATCTGGCTTAATATGCGTGTAGGTGAAGGTACTGGTGCTGTTTTGATGATGCATTTAGTAAAAGCGTCTATCCTCGTTCTAAAGGAGATGGCAACATTTTCTGAAGCAAGAGTTCCAGGGCAACTCAAAATGGAGGGAGATCATGTCTAGGGGTATAATTGCAGTTTTCGGGGGAGCACGCAGTGGAAAAAGCAGTTTTGCTCAGGAACTAGCTGAACAACTAGGGAAATCTACAATTTATATTGCTACGGCCCAAAACAAGGATGAAGAGATGGCAGAGAGGATCGCAAAACATCAAGCCACAAGGCCTAAGTCTTGGGAAACGGTGGAAGCGACCCATAATCTAGCCGAGGCCATCTGCTCATGTGCCGAGCAGGCTGAAGTGATCTTAGTTGACTGTGTGTCGGTCTATTTAAGCAATCTTCTCCTGAAAAGCTTTGGTGATTTAGGCACGGATGAAGATCCGCAGTTGCCACCTAATCTGGAATCGGAGATTTTAGCTGAAATGATCGAGGTAATCGAAGTGGCTCAGGATGCTAAC
>JAAYOK010000021.1 GCA_012520355.1 Bacillota bacterium
CAGGACTCTTCATTGAGGGTTTGAGTAACAAGCTGCAACCTGGTGTACATATCCGTAGAGTCAATGGTCAAGAGTTTACGGACGAGGAAATGTTAGGTTACTACTCCTCTCTTGCAGCAAGCCTCGGTGGCAAGGTGAAAGCATGGTATAAGAATGCCGTTTGTCTAGTCTTGGATTCTCAAACCATATACGAGTACGATGGTATGGACATAGCATCAGAAGCTTTCTATATCGTTTCCCAACCCCATCATAAGAGAATCAAAGGCTTTCCCCTCGATAGTCTGTCAGTGCATTGTATGAAGAATCAATATTACCTAGATCTCGAAGACGATTCTCAAGGTAAGTACGGTCAAGCCCAGAGCAATGGATTTCGGCGCTTCTTTCGGCGAGTGATGGACGAACATTACCGCGAACTACCCGAAGCTCTGGGCACGAGCTGGTCAGCAGATGCATGTTCGGCGACTAAGGCGGAGAGATAGAGGCAAGAATATAACTAAGGAATTCCACTAGACGAAGGGGGAGAGAGCCTCGTTGAAGGTAGCAGTTCTGGGTTGTGGACGTTGGGGTACCTTCTTGGCTTGGTATACATCAAGAGTGGGACATGAAGTCTATCTGTGGGGAAGACCCGATTCCTGGAGGTTCCAACAACTTAAGGAAGAGGGCCGAAATGAGTACTTGCGTCTCCCGGACGATATCACCCTGAGCACTTCGCTTGAGGACGTTTTGGAGAGTGATTTCATTGTCATTTCTATCAGTTCTCAGAGCCTCCGGCAATTCACGCGGCAAATAGCCCGTTGTCACCCACGAGGGAAGACCTTCATTCTGTGCATGAAGGGTATTGAATCAGCAACGGGGAAAAGGCTGTCTCAAGTCTTTGGTGAAGAAATTGGCACGAACTGTGCTACTGCCGTCTGGTTGGGTCCAGGGCATGTGCAGGAATTTATCTTAGGGACACCTAACTGTATGGTGATCGGATCCGAAGATATTGATACTACAAAGACCATCGTGGAGGTTTTTGGTAGCGAGTTAATTCGATTCTACTATGGACAAGATTTGATAGGAAATGAAATCGGGGCCGCGGCCAAGAATATAATGGGTATAGCCGCTGGTATGCTAGACGGTCTGGATTGTAGTAGCCTGAAAGGGGCCTTGATGGCTCGGGGGGCCCGAGAGATCTCCCGTCTAGTCCGGGCCATGGGCGGAAATGAGCTAACCGTTTACGGTTTGAGTCATCTTGGTGACTACGAGGCAACTTTGTTTTCCCCACATAGCCACAATCGCCGTTTTGGCGAGGCCTTTGTTCGCGGTCAGAGATTTGATAAGTTGGCTGAAGGCGTTGAGACCGTTAAGGCGCTACGACTTCTCTCGCAGCGACACGAACTAGAACTGCCAATCTGCAACGCTATTCACTCCATTCTCTTTGAAGAAAGAGATGCCCAGGACGTGCTCCTCAGTTTGTTCCTTCGTCCGTTGCGATTCGAATTCTAACAGTGCCCTAATCTTTATGAAGCTCGACTTGGTTCACTACGTCTGCCTCTTATGGTATAATCAAAGGTGGTCTAATAATCCTGAAGAAAGGCAGAGTGATTAGTTGAACATACTCGTTAGTTATCTAAAGGACAACACCCAGGCTGTTGTTCCTATTGTTATAATCGTCTTGTTGCTGAACTTCACTTTGGTTCCTTTAGCTGTTCCTGTTGTCTTACGATTCTTAGTGGGAGCTTTGACTCTCATCCTTGGGCTTTCCATCTTCCTTGTGGGTGTCGAGATCGGTATTACTCCCATGGGTGCCCGAACGGGCTCAAGTTTGGTCAAGACCAATAAGCTGTGGCTATTTTTGCTTGGAGGAGGCCTTTTAGGTTTTTTTGTCTCCATGGCAGAGCCTGGCCTATTGGTGTTAGTCAATCAAATTGAGTTTGTGACCGCTGGAGGTATTAAAGCGTCCACCTTACTGGCTTGGGTACCTACAGGATTTGCAATCATGATTGCCCTGGGTTTCGCCCGGGTTTTCTTAGGTCTCTCAATCAAGATTTTCTTTGCTGTTGGTTATGGCTTAATCATGCTCTTGGCATGGTTTACTTCCCGTACTTCGCCGGAATTTCTCGCGATCGGTTTTGACTCTTCTGGGTCGATTACAGGTATTTTGGTCGTTCCCTTTGTAATGGCGTTGGCAGTGGGGATCTCGAGCATGCGTAAGGATAGTAAGCAAGCGGAAGAAGACAGCTTCGGACTAATTGGCGCTGGAGCCATTGGTCCCATTTTAGCTGTTATGATTTTGAATATGCTTACACCTGCACAAGAGTATCCAGTAATCAGTCTAGAACCCGCTGTGGCAGAAGTGGGTTCCATCATGAGTCCATTTTGGAGCATTGCTCCAATTTCTTTGAAGGATAGTGTGGTTGCTCTCCTACCTCTAGCAGTGTCCTTGTTAGTTCTGCAGCGGATCATGCTGAAGTTTGAGAAAAAGCAGTATTCGAGGATTTTGAAAGGATTTGCCTACACACTCCTTGGAACATTCCTGTTCTTTATGGGCGTTAATGGTGGATTTATGGAAGTAGGTAGTCAACTGGGTTATTACTTGGCTTCTTTGGACAGTAAGGTCTGGTTACTCCTTGTTTCCTTTACTCTAGGTTTTGTGACGATTTTGGCCGAGCCGTCTGTACATGTGCTCACGCATCAAATCGAAGAAGTGACCAGTGGCTATGTGAAACGCAAAGCGGTTGCCGCCGCTCTATCCATCGGTGTGGGAAGTGCCATCTTATTCTCTGCTATCCGAATATTAGTTCCTTGGCTTAGTTTATGGCATATTTTGTTGCCTGGTTATCTGATTGCGATTGTGATGATTTACTTTGCACCAAACCTCTTTGTCGGGATCGGTTTTGATGCGGGTAGTGTAGCTACAGGACCTTTGACAACCACCTTTATCTTAGCCTTTACACAAGGTGCGGCTAGCGCCTTTCCAGGTGCTGACCTACTGCGGGACGGACTTGGGATGATTGCAGTTGTGGCTATGATGGGGATTATTACTTTACTTGGCCTTGGCGTTGTCTTTGGAGTCAAGTCTAGAAAGCAAGGGGTTGAAGTAGATGCTGGAGTCGAATCCTGAGAAGAAACAGTATGAACTGATGTGTGTGATCGTAAACTTTGGTTTGGGTAGCAAAGTTTTGACAACGGCCAAGAAAAACGGTGTGTCGGGGGGAACTATTGTTCTTGGTAGGGGAACGGTTCACAATCGTTTGTTGAGACTTTTGGAATTGACGGACGTTAGGAAAGAAATTGTGCTGATGGTTGCTGAAAAGTCTCTGGTTTCGAGCACACTTCAATTGCTTGATACTGAGTTCGACTTTAGTAAGCCCAACCATGGTATTGGATTTGTTCTTCCAGTTGGGGCATTTATCGGTACAGGAAACTATAACTATGAGTTTACAGCTGAAGACGGAGGTGCCAGTAGCATGTATTCAGCGATTTTTGTTGTGGTAGAAAAGGGATTAGCAGAAGAGGTCATGGACGTAGCCAAGTCAGTTGGCGCCCGGGGTGGAACGATCATCAATGCCCGCGGTTCCGGGATTCACGAAACTGCGAAGCTTCTCAATATGGAAATTGAACCAGAAAAGGAAATTGTCCTGATGATTACTAAGACCGAATCCACAGAAGGTATTGTCAAGGCGGTCCGGAACAACCTGAAAATTGATGAACCAGGGAATGGGATCATCTTTGTTCAGGCCGTGAGTGAAACCTATGGCATTTTAAATGCATAGATATCTGTCATTGGGACGTAGGATTTTATCAAGAAGTGACGAATAAGATAGGTTATAGACTTGAAAAGCAAAGGAGGGCGAGTCCGTGCTTCAGTTGATCGGTGCTGTAGTTGTGATTTGGGTAGTTATCTATCTGTTGGGTAGGGTGACTCCTTAACCCTGGCATTGTAGGTATGGAGGTGCCTGAAGGTTTGAGATTCTAGGCAATACTGGAGAGATCCCCTGAGAGGCGTCTCTCCTTTATTCTTTTGATGAGGAGAAGCACTATGGGAGAAAAGTCACGTCGTATTTGGGCGTTTGTGTGTAAGGATTTCGTGGAGTCTGTAAAGAACAAATCGATATTGATCGCCGTTGTGCTACCGGTTGTGGCCTCACTCCTCTTTGGCGTCTTAGACGGAGCCCAGACTCCAAAGGAATTCACCCTCGCTATTTACGAAGAGGCAGACTCTGGGTTTGGGGAGTTTGTGGCACAGATGGCTGTCAATTTCCAAGTCCAAGAGGTATCAAGCAGCAAGCACGGCCAAGAACTCGTCCAAGGCGGCGAGGTCCATGGCTTTCTTCAGGTGGAACCAGACGATGGGTTTCTACTGTTTTTGGATAGCGGGCGGCCCGTCTATTTCTTCGCTCTGAGGGAACACATGACCCAACTGATCGATGCCTACCTCGGGATTCCTCTCCGCTATGATCTGGAGGTAATCCCTGTGGGCGACACCACGGTTAGTCGCTCGGTCCTGCCGGTATGGCTCACCGTCACCATGAGTATGATTGGAGTGATGGTGGTTTCAGGGATGTTCGCTGAGGAAAAAGATACAAAGTCCCTTGATGCCATCGGGGTATCGCCTGCTGGTTATGGTGAGTTGCTCCTTGGCAAAGGCCTTTTTGGGGTTTTGCTCAGCGCCGGCACGGTAGCAATCATGGTCATTCTAAATCGCACGCATGGGATCGGCCTCTCCGGTTGGCTGGCCCTTGTATTCCTGACCCTTCTAGGCGCCACCTGTTTTACCTCCATTGGACTATTGATCGGGGTAGTGGCTAGCGGGCAATCAACAGCTCGTTCTGTGGCCACGATTCTTTACTTCCCCCTACTGTTTCCCACTTTAGTCGCTGATCTTTCCTCCTTTACCCGTATGCTCGCGAACCTTTTTCCCACGTTTCACCTTTTTACTGGACTTGAAGCAGTTCTCCTCCATGGGCGAGGGGTGGGTTATGTTTGGTTTGAGCTCGTAGTACTATCGGTCTTTTCCGCGGTCCTAACAACTGTAGCCATGGTGAGCTACCGAAGGATGGTGAACGCACGTGACTAGAAGCGTCCTTGCCCTACTTATTGCTCTTGGGGTCTTATTTGGCGGGAGTGTCGCTCGGGCCAGTGATGATCGGATGCGCCTCGAAGATTTTGTCACTCAGATCTATCTGGACTATGCTGGGGAGTCCTTTGCCACGGTCTATGCTGCCATGTACCCTACCATCAAAGAGAGAGTATCTGAACAGGATTATGTAGAGTTCCAAAGGGGCCACTTTGAGGATCTAAGCTTAGAAATCACCGAGATTGAGGTGGGTGAGATTAGGGAAGAACCCCGCCTGATCCGATCATTAAGGCAGTTGCTTCCCGACGATGAAGACAGACAAGTCTTTGGGGTTGAGATCCGCTACAAGGCGTCCTTTGTGCGAGGGACTCGCTACAACCAAAGGATCACCAAGACCGTCTATGTTGTGGCTGCGAATTGGTGTACGGAGCGAGAGGCTTTGTACTTGCTCTGGGATCCAAGTTCCATGGAGGAAGAGGGGACGGATCAATGAAGGTGATCGAGGTTAAGCATCTTACCAAACGATACGGTGATTATACCGCGGTTGACAACATTAGCTTTTCTGTGACTGCAGGTGAAGTCTTCGGTTTTCTGGGCCCAAATGGGGTGGGCAAAACCTCTACGATTCGAGTGTTAACCGGATTGAGTCGAGCGACGGAAGGCAGTTGCCAGATCTTAGGCGAAGAAATGACTCCTACGAACAGGCGGATCCGCGGTAGAATTGGTGTCGTTTTTGAGGAACCCAATCTCTACGCCCGCCTTTCAGGCAGGCAAAACCTTCAATTCTTCGCTGCCCTATATGGGGTGAATAAGAAAAGAGTAACCCACTTACTTAAGGAATTTCAACTCTCTGAAGCGGGTCGTAAGCCGGTGGCCAATTATTCCAAGGGTATGAAACAGCGACTACTCATTTGTCGCGCCTTACTAGCCGACCCAGAACTCTTAATCTTAGATGAACCTACGAGCGGTTTAGATCTAGCTTCGGTGGAACTCATTCGAGGTCACATCCAATCCTTTGCTAAGGCAGGTAAGACCGTCTTTATGAGCACCCATTCACTGGAAGAAGCAGATGAGCTTTGTAACAGGGTGGCCTTTATGAATCATGGCAAGATTATCGCAGAAGGCGATCCGGCAACGCTGAAACTACGTTTCGGTAAGGAGTATCTTCAACTTGACCTGATCCCCCTGGTACCCTTGGTAGACTTTAGGAACGTCGTTGACGAACTCCAACCCATTAAGGTTGAGGAGGATGGCAAGGTGCTATCTGTACTGCTTGACCTCACCCAAGATACCCTAGGCGCTGACATTGATCGTTTGCGCTCGGTAGGCCGCATCTTGCGTGTTCATTCTCAGGAAGCGTCTTTGCGAGAAGTCTTTAAATCGGTTTTGGGGTAGCAAGGCCCCGCTTCTTAGAGGATTAGGAGAACAGTCAGCGAAATACATGATGTGCATGCACTCCAATCTTCGTGCAGGGGAGATTGTCTCGAACATTTGCGTTTACAAAACCCAACTTTTGTTTCGAGGTCAACGGCACCTGGCCTTGTCCTTGGGGGGGATGTGGCGATGAAAAAGAGTTTCGAAAGCAGGGGCTGTCTCGTTCCCTTATGGAACATTTGAGCGCAAAATATGAGGGCGTAAAGACCTTGGTCATCGCCAAACAAACAGGGACAACCCTAGCTCTCAAAGGCGTCTTTTCCCTCCAACCCATTCAGTTTGACGAGCTCTGCCGACATTTGTCCTTCTCTAATGTGGAGCGCCTTGAATTTGGCTTCGTACCTCC
>JAAYOK010000213.1 GCA_012520355.1 Bacillota bacterium
ATACATACCTGCCGAAGCGAGTATTCGTGATCACAATATACGTCAAGATGAAAATCGCAACCATGACGTAGACTGGAATTGGTAGAGGCCCAAGATACCCACGTCCAAAAGAGGTGAATGTTGAAGGTAATCCAGAGATAGGATATCCGTTGGAGTACAAAAGCGCTGCTCCCCGCCCAACGGACATTGTCGACAGTGTCACAATAATGGGAGGAATACGGGTGTTGGAGATAACGAGTCCGTTGAAGACCCCGAACACGACGGCAATTAACAATCCTAGGAGGACGGACAAGGAAACTGGCATTCCACTCTTCATAAAACCAGCAGCAAAAGTACCGGTTACAGCCACAATCGAACCGACCGAAAGATCAATTCCTCCAGTGAGAATGACGAAGGTCATTCCCGATGCAATAATGGCGTACAAGGATATCTGCCGTGCTAAGTTGATCAGATTATTGCTGTTTAGAAAATAGGGAGTGGCAAAGGACAAAATGACCGAAAGTGCTACCAGCCCTACACCAGCAAAGATCTCTGGTTTATAATAACTGTGACTTATCCTGTACAGAAAACTTGGTTTTTTCTGTAAACTAGTTTCTTGCATGTCAACTAGCCTCCCCTGCGGCATTTCTCATGATCAACTCTTGATTGAGATCCTCTCTGAGATGTTCGCCTGTGATTCTACCCTTATGCAGAACCAAGACGCGATCGCTCACTCCAATGATCTCTGGAAGTTCCGATGAAACCATGATGATGGACTTCCCGTTCTCGGTCAGTTGATTCATCAGTTGGTAAATCTCATATTTGGCCCCGACATCAATGCCTCGTGTTGGTTCATCAAAAATCAAGATGTCACTATCCGTAAAGAGCCATTTAGCGAGGACTACCTTTTGCTGGTTGCCTCCACTTAGATTCTTGGCAAGACTCTGATTACTAGGAGTTCGAATGGCTAGACTTTGGATATATGAGTCAACCATCTTTTTCTCGTCGCGGTGATTGATCAACAATCCTCTCAATACTCGTTTCAAGTTAGATAGAGTAACATTGCTCTTGACCGACTGCCCCAAAATGAGGCCTTCCTGCTTACGATCCTCAGGCAGCAATCCCAGACCATTTTTGATACTCTCTTTTGGTGATAACACGTTCACCGTCTTGCCTCTTAGCGTTACCTGCGCCTCATCAACCGGATCCGCTCCATAAAGGGCACGCACAAGCTCTGTACGCCCCGATCCAACGAGTCCGGCTATACCAAGGATCTCGCCTCGTCTGAGTTCAAAGCTGATATCATGGAGCACCCCTCTACGGCTCAGATTCCTTACCTCTAAAATGACTTCTCCTGGCGAAGTCGTTCTGGCGGGATAGGTGTTGACCAAGTCTCTACCTACCATCCAGCGGATAATTAGATCCTTATCAACATTCTTCACTTCATCCGTGGCCACATGTTCGCCGTCTCGAAGCACGGTGACACGATCCGCCACTTCGAAGATTTCGTCTAGATGGTGCGATATATAAATAATGGAGACCCCTCGGGACTTTAACTCTCGCATAACCTCAAATAACCGCTCGATCTCAGTCGGAGTCAAGGTCGCCGTCGGTTCATCCATAATAATCAGCTTGGAACCAAAGGACAATGCTTTAGCGATTTCTACAAATTGCTGTTCTGCAACACTTAATTGATCCACCAAGGTGGTTGGAGAAATGTCAGCATGAAGTCGTTCAAGCAACTCCTGAGCATCCTTGTTTAAGACTCGCCAATTTATTAGTCCATTACCCTTGACTGGCTCTCTTCCCAGGAAAATGTTCTCCGCGACACTCAGACCAGGGATTAGATTAAACTCTTGGTAAATAATACTGATCCCTATCCGCTGAGCAGCTAAGGGAGTAGGGATTTCGATTTTGTCTCCATCGAAAAATATCTCGCCAGCATCCCTTTGATACGCCCCGCTCAAAATCTTCATCAGTGTAGACTTCCCGGCACCATTTTCCCCAAGTAAAGCGTGGGTCTCACCGCGCAAAACATCAAAGTCCACGTTGTTCAAAGCTTGGACTCCATAGAACGCTTTGCTAATCTTCCTCATCTCGAGAATTTTTTGCATTTCTGACACAACCACCTTCTACGGTAGTAAATTAAGGAGGAAGGTCTACTGGAGACCTTCCTCGCTAAATCTCAAGTCTTACCAGCTAAACCCTTCGGCGTTTTCAATCGTGATGAGCTCGACAGGTACTGGAATGAAATCAGGCACTTCTTCGCCACTCAAGATCTTGAGACCGTATTCTACGCCTAGGCGTCCAATGAGGGCCGGATTCTGAGCGGAAGTTGCTGCCATTGCGGTACCATCTAGAATGGCTTGCACGCCATCAGGAGAACCGTCTACGCCGGAGATGAACATCTCAGCTTCTCTTCCAGCGGACTGAACGGCCGCCAAAATTCCAAGAGCAGTTGGGTCGTTGATTCCGAACACTGCGTCAATCGCTGGTTGCGATTGCAGGACGTTTTCCATAACTTCCATGGACTTGGTCAGATTGGTCTCACCATTCTGTTCAGCTACGAGAACGATATCAGGATAGTTGGCAATTACATCTCTGAAACCTTGGTAACGGTCTCTAACAGAAGTAATCGGCGTACCATTGATAATTACTACGTTCCCTTTGCCGCCCAAACGCTCAACGGTGTACTCACCAACTTGGCGACCAGCTCCGTAGTTGTCGGACCCAATGAACATATCTCTTGGACCAGCAGCATCAACGTCGAGACATACAACGGGGATTCCTGCTTCCTTAGCCAAGAATACTGCTGGCTCAGCGGCGTCGGAGTCTACAGCATTGAAAAGCAGTAGATCAATTCCTTGAACAAGCATATCTTCTACGTCTGATAACTGCTTACTGACGTTAAACTGACCATCTGAAACGATAACTTGACCCTTAAGCTTACCTTCAACCTCTTCCTTAACTGCTTCTAGCATAGCAACAAAGAAAGGATTGTTCGTGGTCATGAACGTTATACCAACCTTGATCCCCTCAAACTGCGACTGGGCTAATGCAGCGGTCATTCCGCCAAAGACCAGAGTCAACGCCAACATCAATACGACTACCTTTTTCAACGTGTTACCCCCTTCAGTGTAATTATACTAGTCATACTCTAGTCACATTCAATAACTTTGTCAACCCATCATTGAATTAATGTGTTTTCCACTGAATTGTCGGACTTATGCAAAAGGTCGTTACGTTAATGTTAACCCCAAGCGTTACATCTTGACCTATACTATACTTAAAACTCAGGCATCCTCCTTATTCGGGGATCCGTAAAAATGTCGGATTCGTCATCGCTGGTAGAGGAGAATTCTGAGACTACTGCCCCATTGGGACCAGCCTGGAACCAGTGTAAGGTATCCGGATCAATCGTATACTGCTCGCCAGGGAGGAGTTTGATCTCATGAAAAACCGTATAGTACTCCTCATCACCAGCCGGAGGTTTACTTGTCCGATCTTCGGTCTTTGGTCCAACAATATTCAGATACACTTCACCATAACGGCAGCGAAAGGTCTCCTGCTTACCGCTCTGGCCGTTTCTATCTGGATGTCTGTGTTCGGGACATGTCTGCCTTGGGAACAGAACCATCTCCTTCGCGCAATAGCGATCAGTGTTAATGTACGTAACCAGTTGTAGTCCTGTGTTTTCAATGTCATTTAGGCCAAAATCTGCGATCTCAATATTCTGCTTCTCTTCTTCCGTTAGGACAATTCCAGCCTTCTCAAAATAGGAAGCAGCCTCTTTCCGAACTTCCTCTGCTTGTTGTTTGGTAAACATTCAATAACCTCCCTATTGTTCAGAGTCTCTATGGTTTGCCTGTACCAAAGATTTCAATCTGTTCGCTGATGATCTCCTTTACACGCCGCTTGGCCACCCCGATCAGGTCAGGATAACCGATGGGCGTTCCCGTTGCCAACACGCGGCGAACTTCTTCAACAGCCGCCAAGGAACCTTCGGTGAAATAGTTGATTTTTGTGATCCCGTTGGCGATAGCACTCTGAAAGTGCCCTCGACTCAAACCAGAGCCACCGTGTAGTACGAGGGGAACATCTACCAACGAACAAATTTCCTTAAGTAAGTCTAGGTCAAGTTGGGGTTCCCCTTTGTACGGACCATGGACTGTTCCAATGGCTACCGCCAGGGCATCAACTCCGGTGGCCCTCACAAAGGCAGCCGCTTGTTTAGGATCCGTAAACATACTTGGATCTGCCTCCGTGCCATCCGTTAAATTCCCCTCGCCTCCGCCAACATGCCCCAACTCTGCCTCAACGCTGGCACCAAACCCACGAGCAAGTTCCACTACTTTCGAAGTCAGGGCAACATTTTCTTCATAGGGCAAGCTCGAAGCATCGATCATGACGGAAGAGAAGCCTAAATCCAAGCCCTGCACAATGGTGTCTAGGCTCAGTCCATGATCCAAATGCAGGACCACGGGCGTTGCCATCGTTTCTATGCGTTGGCGCAAATACGGAATAAAACGTTCTAGATTGAGATAGCGAAAATGCACTTCGGCCACACTGAGGATGACAGGTACATTTCGTTCCTCACTGACTTCCAAAATAGCCTCTGCCATACTGTGATCGGCAGCATTGAACGAACCTACTGCATACCTTTTTACCATAGCATCTTGAAGTACCTCTCTTAATGACACAATTGCCACATGCTCATCCCCTGTCTATTTTCTTCTGTCATTGGGTCCGAATAAGACTCCATGTTGTCTAGCTTGCCACTGATGATGGTCCATCGTGGGCTGCACTCGTTTCCATCCTCGACTAATGCGGGCTTGGACTTCCTTCAGACTAGGAATGCCGTCAATGGCTGATACGGCCTCCACACAAAAGGCCCCCACCCCATTTGCGAGGGTGACTACATCTTCAGGCTTATTGCTTTGATGCAAGCCAGCTAAGAAACCAGCGATAGTTGTATCACCCGCACCGGTCGTCCCCTGTACATCTACTTCAAAGATGGGCGAGAGTAACTGCCGATGCCCCCAAACGTCTCCCAAGGTAGAGCCTGCCACAGCCCCAGTCCGCAGGTAAAGCCCTTGGTCACCTAACTTAATGGCAACAACTGTGGCTCCGAGACCTAGGAGACGCTGGCTCAAATCGTCCAGTAGCGTGGTACTGATTTGCAGACCACTTTGCACTGCATGAAACATCTCCCGATCGATCATATAGAGGAGTTCATCCAAACTGGGCAAGAAAAAGTCGACAAAAGGTAGTACGTTTGCCAGTATTACTTCCCAGTCTGCACGCCCGGCAGGTGAGTTTGGATCAGGCAGTGCCATGTCTAAACTCGTAATCCAACCTTCTTGCTTGACCTTACGGAAGACTGCTTGCAGGTTCTTACCACGATCTATGTACATCTGACGCATCAAGGGTGGATAACCCAAATGGAAGAGACCAGGTTCAACACCTTCCAGATCCACATCGTCGACTCCAAAACTATCATTCGTGCCAGGAAAATGGAGAAAGGCACGA